>JBOFQK010000092.1:0-4442 GCA_051660865.1 Culicoidibacterales bacterium
CGGAATGGGCGTAAGCCGTTGCGATCCAATGTCGCGACTAACGTTTTCCCATCACAAACAATGACACCAGCAGGTCCATCCCACGGTTCATTTTTGAGCTCGGCATATTCATAATACGCTTGTAAATCATCAGTGATTAATTGATCGTGTTCATACGCTTTTGGTAACAAGCGGGCAACGGCATCGGCTAATGAATGTTGCTGTAACATTGCTTCAAGGGCGCGATCTAAATTGGCACTATCTGAGTAATTCGCATCACAAATTGGATATAATTGGGGATTTGCGGCTAATGTTTGTTTCGCATTTGCCCACTGAATATTCCCCGAAACGGTATTAATCTCACCATTATGTGCTAAATAGCGGAACGGTTGCGCTAAGTGCCAGGCTGGTGTCGTATTTGTTGAAAAGCGTTGGTGGACAACGCAAAAGTTCGAACCAAATTGCGGGTTTTGTAAATCGCGATAATACATTGGTAATTGTTCTGGTGTTAATAAACCTTTATAAACGATCGTTGCTGCTGAACATGACACGATATGACATGCTTCATCCCTGAATCCTAGCGCTTGCCACTTTTGTTCAATTTGGCGACGAAGTGGATACAGTTGCGCTTGTGTTGTTTTTGAACAAGCAATGATATACTGGCAAATCCGCGGTTGGTTCGCGAGTGCTGTCGGTGGTAACACCCGTTCATCGACTGACACATCAATGCGTTTGAGTAACTGCTGCTCATTTGCGGCTAACTGGGTTAAAATCACGGCTTCCGCCTCATGGAATTGTGCTTCATTTGTCGGTAAAAAGCACATCATGACTGCAAATGGTTCGGTAATCCCATACACTTGCTCATAAAATTTTTGTGGTATTGCCAATAAAATTCCGCAACCGTCTCCGGTCCCATCACTTGATTTCCCCCCACGATGGCTTAACGCTTGTAGTAATTTCATTCCTTGTTGAATCATATCATGACTCGGTTTACCATCACGATTGGCAATTGCACCAATCCCGCAATTAGAATAATCAACCATAAAAATTCCCTCCTTTTGATTCTTACCCTTTTCAGGTATATTGCTCTTATTATACTTGTTTTCCTTTCGGAACGTCAAATTTATTTTATCTTTTTCTATTCTTACGTTAATCTTTATGTAATTTCACAAATTCACGTTTACTTCTTAGGCGTTTGCACAAAAAACCTAACGCTCACCAATGAGCCGTTAGGTTCTCTCTTATCCTTGTTGAAATTAAAAAAAAAATGACTGAACTCATCTTCTGTGAATTCAGTCATTTCCTTATTTTCGTCGCCATCACTTTTTCATCTCAGTTAACCAGGTATGAAACGTGTCTCCGGTTTCGGAGTTCAAAAAAACACAAGCATCGACAAAAGAATTGCTTTCCCTGTCAATACTTGCTTATTTTTCTGTCACTCCGATGCTACCTTAGTTACTTTATTGTAGTACCACCGTCAAACACTCTAGGTATGAAAAACGGCTTCGAACACTTACTTCCATAACGTGTTTCGTGCTTCCGGACTTGGGCAAAACGTAAACTCTGATGGGTTTATTCGAAACCCGCTCTGATTTACTTTTTTGCCATTCCGTCCTGATGCTTTCTTTTTCTATTTTGGTGAAAGCACCGCACTCAAGCACTTACTTCTTCTAACATGCTTCTTGCTTCAAGACTCAAAAAAACACACGATTGAACGGGCGGCATCTCAATTTGAGTGATTGTTGTCGGTTCTGCAACAATTTCTTCCAAGGCAGAATTGCTTGCGGTTCGCAAAATAAAATACGACCATTGATAGAATTAACATCAAATGGTCGTATTGTTTTTGCAAGAAAGTAAAGACTACATCAGGTTAGGCTGCCTGTAGCTCCTTTCTTTTTTGACATACCAGTCCGTTGCCGTTTCACGGCACCGTGCTCAGCACTTATTTCTTGTAACGCGCTTCTTGCTTCAAGACTCAAAAAAACACACGATTGAACGGGCGGCATCTCAGCTGCCTGTCAATCGTGCTTATTTTTTTACCGTCTTGATGCTATCCTAACTTACCTAGATGATAGCACCGCAATCAGTCGCTTATTATTTTTTTAATTCTGCTAATGCTGCGAAGGCATTTACTGGTGCTGCTGCTGCTTGTTCTGCTGCTGCTTGTTCTTTGTATGCATCGAATGCTGCTTTTTCTGCATCGTAAGCAATTTGAACTACGCTTAATACTAAGCGTTTGCGATCTTTGTTGATGTCTTTAATCATTACTTCGATTTCTTGACCTTCAGTTAAATAATCACTCATTTGGTTTACTGGTTTTTCAGTTAATTCACGATCGAATAAGATTCCGTCAACGTGTGGTAATACTGTGATGAATGCATGCTTTTCAGCGATGTTTTTCACTTTACCTGTTACGATTTTACCGATTGTTAATGTTTCTAACGCTGCTGTCCATGGGTCTTGCGCTAATTGCTTTAAAGATAAAGCGATTTGCTTTTTCTTTTCGTCAATGCGGATAACTTTTACTTGAACTGTTGCTCCTGCTTGTACCATGTCAAAGATTGTTTGGCTGCGGTCGTAGCTTGCTTCAGATGTGTGGATTAATCCATCGATTCCTTCTGCTAATGTTACGAATGCTCCGAAGTCAGTCATACGTGCAACTGTTCCTTCGACTACATCTCCAACTTTGAATGTTTTCATCGCTAATGTCCATGGCGATTCAACTAAAGCTTTTGCTGATACTGTAATTTGGAAACGTTTTGTATCTAATTCGATAACTTTAACACTGATTACTTGACCAATTGTTAAAACTTTATCTAAGTGCATTGTACGTGTATGTGATACTTCGCTGATTGGTAACCAACCTTCTACTGATCCAACCATCACACGAACACCTTTTCCATCAACAAATTCAGTTACTGTTGCTTCAACAGTTTCTGCTAATGTGATTAATTCGAAAGCGGCTTTTTTAGATGCAGTACGCTCCATTGCCATTACTTTACGGATTGATGCAACGATTTTCTTTTTCGCTGGTTCGAATTCGATGAAAACAGCTTTGAATGTTTTTCCAACAACGCTTGTTAAATCTTCGATACGAGTTAAGCTTAATTGTGAAGCAGGTACGAATACTTCTGTTCCGTTTACTGTTCCTAATACTCCACCTTTGATTGCACGTGTAATCGTGATATCAAATGCAGTGTTGCTTTCAGCAAATGTTGCTAATGCTTCGATTTGTGCTTGACGTTCGAAGTCACGACGTGATACGCGTACTTCTTCGTCTTTTACGAAGACTACTTTTACTTTTACAGTATCGCCAACAGCTAAGATACCTTTGAAGCTTGTTGGTGGTACTAATGCATAATCAGTTAAAGATAATGCTGCTTCTGTTACGAAGTTTACATCTAAATATGCAACTGTATCTTCAAGTGCAACAACTGTTGCTTCAATTACGTCACCGGTTTTTAATACATTCATTTCAAAATCTAGGAAGTTTTCCATTTTTGACACCTCTAATGATAATTTATTCATACCTTTTGAATATATCAGATTTCGCCGCTTTATACAAATAACTGAGCGTTTTTTTCAATTTTTAAGAATTTTTTTCTTTAAAACATTTACATTATTAGTGATTCTCCTTATAATTTACTTATTCGTTAAGAAAAAATGGAGGAAATTTTATGAAAAAAATTATTACGCTTTGCGCTTGTGCACTTTTCGCACTTGGATTAACGGCTTGCGGTAGCTCATCAAACACTACTGAGAATGGTGAAACGTCATTTACGACAGTGCAAACGGCTGTTAAAGAGGCTATCGTTACTTTCTTAGAAGACGCTGGGGTTACACCGGCTGAAGAAGAGGGTCAAATTACTGGTTATGCAATTTATGACATCAAAACTGATGATCTTTCAGCACTTTACCCAGCGATTAACCCTGAAGATTTTGCCAATGGAACAATTTACATGCCAATGATGATGACAAAATCAGATTTAATCATCGTTGCTGAAGCAACTGATGCTGATGCCGTTGCAAACATTGAAGCAAGTTTTGCTGAAGTGAAAGAAGCGCAAATCCAACAATGGCAACAATATTTACCTGATCAATTTGAAAAAGTTGAAGCAAACCAAGTCGTAACAAGCGGAAATTACGTACTATATTCAACATTCGATAACAATGATGTTGTCGATGCTTTCAAAGCAGCAACAAAATAAAACTTAAAAACGCGGCACTGAGTGTCGTGTTTTTTTCCAATTTATGCTGTTCAGTAGTCTAACCTTCTTATATCTCTTTTTTCCGCTCTTTTTAATTGGTTATTTTATTTTACCTACGCGATGGCGTAATGGTTTCTTACTCTGTTCAAGCTTAGTTTTTTATGCTTGGGGTGAACCGGTCTATCTCGTCTTAATGCTTTTTTCAACCGTTTTTGATTATAGTGTTGCACGACTCGTTTATCGTTATCGTGAACA
>JBOFQK010000093.1:0-1845 GCA_051660865.1 Culicoidibacterales bacterium
GGCTTAATGGCAATGGCACCGTACGTTTCGGCGGAAGCGACACGGCCTTACTTTGAGCAAATGCAGACACTCTTTCACACGTGTCAGCAATTACCAACAGTGAGCCCAGCATTTACGACACTCTCAATGGGGATGAGCCACGATTGGCAAATTGCCCTTGAAGCCGGAAGTACAATGATTCGCGTTGGGAGTGCAATTTTTGCGGAGGAAAATCAATGAAAAAGCGACTAACCTTAATTATGACCGGTTCAATTGCGATGGTGAAGATGGTCCAACTTTGCGAGCAATTACTCGCAACGGGTCACTATGAATTAAACTGTGTGTTGACAGCAAGTGCGCAAAGTTTAGTTGACTATCCTCAACTTGAAGCAATCATCGGCGCAAAGCACATGTATACCGATTTTTTTGATGAAAGTAGTGGCGTGACCCATATTGATTTGGCGCAAAAAAGTGATGCGGTCATTGTCGTCCCGGCAAGTTTTAATCTCGTTGGGAAAATGGCCCATGGAATTGCCGATGATTTGGCCTCAACAGTGTTAGCAGCAAGCAAGCAGCCAGTGTTATTGATTCCAGCGATGAATACACACATGTATGAAAATCCAATTTTCCAAGCAAATCAACAACTCCTTGAGCGGTTTGGTCACCAATTTATGCAACCAGCAGTGGGGATGCTTAAATGCGGAGTTGAAGGGATTGGGCGTTTACCAGAACCCGAGGCAATTGTTGAGCGCATTACGCAGTGGATGCAACAACGCCCACTGAGTCAAAAGCGCGTCTTAATTACCGCAGGACCAACGCGCGTCTATCTTGATCCGATTCGCTATATTTCCAATACCGCTTCAGGGACACTTGGCTACGAGCTTGCTCGCCAAGCCCATGCCCTCGGTGGGGAAGTGACCCTTGTCTTAGGCCCAAGTAGCCTCCCTGATTTAGCTGGTGTGAACATTGTCCGGGTCGAAACACCGGAACAAATGTTTGAGGCATGTGATGCCGAATTTGCTTATAGCGACATCGCGATTATGAATGCTGCCGTCTCGGATTATAAACCGAAAACAGTCGCTACACAAAAAATTAAAAAAACTGGTGATACGCTGACCCTTGAGCTTGAACGGAGTGTTGATATTTTAGCAACCCTTGGTCAGAAAAAAGTCCATCAATTACTCATAGGTTTTGCGGCGGAAAGCGAAAACCATCTGGAAAATGCACGGGGCAAACTCATTCGCAAAAATGCGGATGTGATTGTCGCGAATGACCTGGCTAATTTTAATCAGCAATTACACCAAGCGACAGTGATCACGGCCAAGACAGAAATGAGCTTGCCAAAAGTAGCGAAAGCTCAATTAGCACAGCAACTTTGGCAAGAGTTTCTGAAACTGATTTAGAAAGTAGGAACAAATATGAAACAAGAACGCGTCATTTTAGTCGGGGTTCAAACGACACAACCAGATTTGCAATTTGCCTATTCACTTGAAGAATTAACCCGCTTAACGACGACCGCAGATGGGCAAGTCGTCTTAGTGATGACCCAAAAAGCCGAACGGGTCAATGCCAAAACATATTTAGGTTCAGGAAAGCTTGAAGAATTACACCAAATGGTGCAAGAACTTGAAGCCGATACTGTCATTTTCAATACGGAATTGTCACCAACCCAAGTCCGAAATTTACAAGCAGTGTTATCGGAATCATGTAAGGTAATCGATCGTACTCAGCTCGTGTTAGATATTTTCGCCAAACGGGCCAGAACGAAAGAAGGACGCTTACAAGTCGAATTAGCCCAACTTGAGTACTTATTACCGCGCTTACGTGGTCAAGGTGAACAATTGTCACGTTTAGGGGGCGGAATTG
>JBOFQK010000094.1:0-1155 GCA_051660865.1 Culicoidibacterales bacterium
GACTGTCAGTGTGGCTGGAAAATAAGCAAAATCCAAGCGAGTTCCTCATGAACTCATGAGAGTTTGCGATTTTCCGAACACTGAAGAGATTAGCGTGTTATAAGTGAGTGCCTAAGTCCTGAAGCACGAAACACGTTATAAAAAGTAAGTGCTTGAAGCCGTTATTTCAAAAAAGTCAAAAGGGCAACATCACTTACTAGTGTAAAGGCTATTAGTATCAGTGATGTCACCAAAAAAGCAGTTTCTGAGGAAACTGCTTTTTTGGTTAGTAGTATTAATGGATTAAGGCGTAGGCTGCTTGTTCAGATAGTGGTTTTGAGAAGTAAAAGCCTTGGATGTAGTCGGCATCCATGTTATCGAGAAGGCTGAGTTCTGCTTGGGTTTCCACACCTTCGGCAACAACTTCTAAATCAAGCGCATGGGCAGCATCGACAATTAATTTGACTAATGTTTGATATTTTGCTTGCCGAGTTAACTCACAAATAAAGCTGCGATCAATTTTAACGGTTGAAAGTGGTAAATTCGCTAAGTAATTTAATGATGAGTAGCCAGTACCAAAATCATCAAGGGAAATTTTAAAGCCTTGGGCTTTCAGGTGAGCGAATTTGGCAATGTTAGCATCAAAATCTTCGAGTAGAATCGTTTCCGTAATCTCTAAGTCAATCATGTGCGGTTGAACCCGATAGTGATTAAGAAAAGTTTCAATGATTTTCACAAAATTTGGTGCCATCACTTGGTAAGCTGAAAGATTAATCGCGACTGTTAAATGCTCCGTACGATTCTGGTTGATTAAAGCGGCAAAATTCATCGCTTTTTGGAGTGAATAAATGCCAAGTTGGTGAATGAGCGGCGTTTTTTCGACAAGTTCGATAATTTGACCAACATTAAACTGCGGGAAATTGTTGTTAGGCCACCGGAACAACGCTTCAAAACCAATTAATTTATTTTGGCACGTATATTGTGGTTGATAAAACAATTCAATTTCATGATTTAAAAGGGCTTGTTCAAATTCAAAGAAAAACTGATCATGCAGCTGTTTTTGCTCAACGAGCGCTAGGGAATAGGCAACAATTTTCTCATCAATCTGTTCTTTAGCAATGGTTAAAGCCAGTTCGCACTGATCAATTGTTTGCATAAAATTTTTGTCGAGGGGAG
>JBOFQK010000095.1:0-4066 GCA_051660865.1 Culicoidibacterales bacterium
AGTGTACGTTGTTTCATGGAATGATTTCGTTGTATTGATATCAATCTCGAAGTTTAAATTAGTCGTTGTTGTGACTGGGTTCACCGTAATTGGAATTCGGTGTGTGATATTGGTTGTTGTTTGTGATGAATTAGAGTCATAAAATAGCGGTTTGAATAAGCAAGTCAAAATGTTACAATGATAAGAGATATTTCAAGTGAGGTTTATATGAAGAAAATTGTTTTTATGAGTTATCCAGATTTTTCAGATAATAGTTTTGCTATATTCTATACTATGATAAAAAAGAAAATGGCACGAAAATATATCTGGTTTTACTATAAAAGGAATAAAAATTACATTGATAAAAAAATTAAGCAATATTTTGAACCGGATGAGATGAAAAACGTTACCTTTATTGAAGCGACAAATCCAATTCCTGTAGCATGGCATTATTTAACTGCTAATACAATAATTAGCACTCATGGTTGTGTTGATTTTTTACCACTATTAAAATGGCAAACAAAAATTAATTTATGGCATGGCATGCCACTTAAAAGAATTGCAGCACTGGATTTTAATGCAACTAAATCACCACAAAAAATGGATTTAACTATAGCGACATCACCACTATTTAAGGAGATTGTTGCGCAATGTTTTGAATTAGAATTAAGTAAAGTAATTGAAATTGGATCGCCAAGAATGGATTTTTTATTGATGTGTACAGATCAACTAAGAATAGATTTTGGTATTAAAGAGAAAGATAATATTTATCTTTGGATGCCAACATATCGTAAAAGTGGTGAAGGAAAAGCGCATGAAGATGGTATAATTAACCAGACGATTGGAAATTTAACCCCTGAAAATTTTGCTCAATTGAATAAAGTGTTAGTCGATAAAAATGAGTATATGTTTATCAAGTTACACCCAATGGATTATTTAAACGCAAGTGAAGAAATTAAGTTGTTTGATTTCAGTAATATTAAAATATTCACAAGTGATTCTTTTCTAAATCATGGTTATGAAATTAATCATTTGCTAGCGATGAGTGACGTATTAATTACAGACTATTCATCGGTATATTTTGATTATGCAATTTTAAATCGTCCAATCATTTTATATACTGATGATGATTCAACGTATCGTGAGAATCGTGGATTTACTAGTGAAACAATTTATCAAGTTATGAATCATTCGTTAAGAGTTGTGTCAGCAAATGACTTCATAGAAGCAATAAAAAAATCAATAGAGAAGCTACCAATTTTATCACCGGAACAAAATAGAATAATCAATCAATATGCCGAAAATCAGCAACAAGGTAAAACCTATTCGGAGATATTTATTATGAACAATGACCTATAGGAGAAATGAAATGAAGAGAGTTATCACATATGGAACATTTGATTTATTACATTATGGACATATAAATTTATTAAAACGAGCGAAAGAGCAAGGTGATTACTTAATTGTTGCGCTTTCAACGGATGAATTTAATGAGTTAAAAGGAAAAACGACATTTATGAAATATCATGACCGTAAAACAATAGTTGAAGCGATTAGATATGTTGATTTGGTTATTCCTGAAGAAAATTGGGAACAAAAAATAAGTGATGTTCAAAAATACCACGTAGATACATTTGTGATTGGTGATGATTGGTGTGGGAAATTTGATTTTTTAAGTGAATATTGTGAAGTAGTTTATTTAGAACGCACACCTGAAATTTCAACAACAGCAATCAAACAGCAATTAAGCGAAAAAAAATACTAAAATTAAGGGTTAAAGCACCTACAAAATTCGACGGTGCTTTAACTTTTTTTATGTTATAATTGAGTAAAATAGTTTTAGGTAAATTTTGTAAAATTTCAATGAAAGGAAGGAAACTCGTGAAAAAAATATTGATTATGGCAAAGCAAGTAGATACTTTGAGTGGTGAAGATAAAATGACGATTGAATTAGCCAATGAATTTGTGAATAGGGGATATGAAGTAGGTCTTTTGTGTGCTAATCACATAGTTGGAAATACACCGATACTTCCAATTGATAAGCGAATTAAATATCATAAAATTTATGAAAATTCAGGTTCATTACCAATTGAAGCGAGTAAGTTAATTTGGTTCAGTTTTTTGACTCGATTAGAACAAAAAAGTTTACAAACATTTATTCAGTATTTTTCAGGAGCAACAGTTATTATTGCTAACCCTATCATGTTGAAGTGTTATTCTAAATACCAATCACTACTAGGAAAATCATATTGCCAATTTCATAGCTCGCTACCTATCTTAGAAAATCATCCAATTTTAAGTCGATATGTAAAAAGATACGGATTGAATGTCAATCAGTTTTTATTACTTTCTGAAAGAGATAAATTCGACTTTAAAAAAATTTATGGTTATGATGCACAAGTAATGCATAACTACATTCAATATGAGCAGCAGCTCGACAAAGAATTGGAGACATACAAAAAAATTATTTATATTGGTGGTTTTGCTAAATTGAAAAGAGTGCCATTGATTATCAAATTATTTGTTGAATCATTAAAATGCTCAGAAGATAAGTCCTGGGAGTTACATCTTTACGGTGATGGGCCACAAAAAAAACTTGTCGAATTAGCCGTAAATCAAGCGAATAACGTCACTTACCATGGAAGAACAAAAAATCCGTTGGAAGAATTGGCAAAAGCAGATGTCTTAATTATGGCTTCAACAATTGAAGGGCTACCACTTTCAATTATTGAAGCGAAATCACAAGGTGTTCCAACAATAGCATACAATTGTAGTTATGGAATGGAAGAGTTAATTCATCATCAAGTAGATGGAATTTTAGTTCCACAAGATGATGAAGCACAATTTATCAAAGAATTATCAAATTTGATGAATGATGATGATAATTTACAAGATATGAAAAAATCTGCAAAGCGAGACTTTTCGCGTTTTACAAAAGCGATTGTTATGGAGCAATGGGAAAATCTTATTAACCAGTAAAAGGAGAGACAGACAATGTTTAAAGACAAAATTTTATTAATTACAGGTGGAACAGGATCATTTGGAAATGCAGTTATGAAACGCTTCTTAGATAGCGATTTTAAAGAAATTCGCATCTTTAGTCGTGATGAAAAGAAACAAGATGATATGCGTAAAAAATACAATCATCCAAAATTAAAATTCTACCTTGGAGACGTACGTGACTACGATTCAATTTACCAAGCGATGAAAGGTGTTAACTACGTGTTCCATGCGGCAGCTTTAAAACAAGTGCCATCATGTGAATTCTATCCAATGCAAGCAAATAAAACGAATGTCGATGGAACGAGTAATGCCATTGAAGCAGCAATTGCGAACAACGTTGAGAACTTCATTCTTTTAAGTACTGATAAAGCTGTGTACCCAATCAATGCGATGGGAATTTCAAAATCAATGGCGGAAAAAGTGCTTGTTGCACGTTCACGTCAGTTAAGCGAGAGCGAAACAACATTATGTGTGACACGTTATGGAAATGTCATGGCGTCACGTGGTTCAGTGATTCCATTATTTATCGAACAAATTAAAAACGAACAACCATTAACAGTGACAGATCCAAATATGACGCGGTTCTTAATGTCATTAGATGAAGCAGTTGACCTCGTTTTATATGCATTCCAACATGGACAACAAGGTGATACGTTCGTCCAAAAAGCACCAGCGAGTACGGTTCATGATTTAGCACATGGATTAGTTGAGTTATTTGAATCAAATGTTGATGTCAAAGTAATTGGAACACGTCATGGTGAGAAGTTATATGAATCATTGATGACACGTGAAGAAATGGTCAAAGCTGAAGATCAAGGAACATATTACCGCATTCCAGCCGATAACCGTGACTTAAACTATTCAAAATTTGTCGAATCTGGGGAAGAGTCAATTACGCAAGTAGATGAGGAATATAATTCACATAATACTGAGCGTCTTGATGTGAAAGGTGTTCAAGAAAAAGTACTTGAATTAGCATACGTTCGTGCTGAACTTGCTGATCACTTAGCAGGAACAAAAGGAAACAATGACGATAAGTTATTATAAGACAAAGTAAAGAGGCGAAAAAGATGAAAGTACTATT
>JBOFQK010000096.1:0-2012 GCA_051660865.1 Culicoidibacterales bacterium
ATTTGATTCCCACCATACATTGGCACAATCGCTAACATTCCTGGCTCGCATGTAATTGCATCTAACGTTCGTGCAATAAATGTACAATCTTGATTCGCATCATAATCATCGAATCCACCACCATAGAACATATAGTCAGATGTGCTATGACTGAAATTCATTTGATACGTTGAATCAGTTAACGTTACCACTGTCTCATCGACATATTCGTGGTATGAGACACCATCATTATTAATAATTAGTGAACCTTTATCATTGATGAAAATCGTTGGAAACCAGCGACCTTCTAATTTCTCTTGTTCAATTTCAATTACATTCACTAATGTCATTGTTTCTCGTTCATACACTTGCAAGCTATTCACCATATTCGTATAGCCTGTCAAGTCACTCGTGTAGCCAACAGCATAATACAAATCGTTACTCGGAAGAACATCAAAAGCTTGCATATTGATCAAATCATAACAATGATGCTTTGTTGTCGCTAATGTATATTCACAAATTTGATTTTGATAACCGTCACTCGGATTAATCTGATCAATTCCAATATCAAAATTATAAAAAATTATTCCGTTATCAACTTTAAATGTATAACCCGTAATCCCTTGGTTAATTGTTTTCACCTTATTTTGCTTGAGATTATACGCAAAAAAACCTACCTCGTTTGTGAAAAACAATGTTTGTGATGTACTATCATAATATTTGCCATTCATTCGACTTTTTTGTAGTTCTGGTGGGATTTTCATTTCTCGTATTTGTTCCCCTAATTCACTATCTTCACGTAAAATATAGGCACTTGTCGTGACAATCGGTCCGTTATAATTTTCCGAAAAAGCAATGACATCATTTGCCTGAGGTTGGAAATATGTGGCTTTATCCTGATACACGATACTCGTACCCACTACCACGATTAAAGTGATGACTAGTAAAATGATTTTCTTCATCTTAATCCCCCTAAAGTATTTACTATCTCTGTCCATTATAGTAATACATAACATCCAAGTGCATTTCTTCTGTCAAAAAAAGCAAAAAAATTTAAAAATTTTCTCATTATTTATCAAATAGTAGCATTTATTTCAGTTGTTCGATTACTATCTTCATCAGTTTCTCTGGTGTGCTCTGCTCGTTTTAAAACAAGTGAGGTGATAAGACTTAAACTCCCCATCAATAATCCGAGACTAGCGAAAATGATTACTAAAGGGATGACTTGACCAATGATACCAACGACTATTAAGCTGAGTGGTGCAATTAAATTGCCAACACTACTGAAAATACTAAAAACGCGCCCGATTAATTCTTTAGGTGTATGTACTTGAATCAACGTTGCATTTGAAACAGAAACAAAAACATTCGAAATTCCAAAGCAAATACCTGAAAGATATGCGAGCATTACTGTTGAACTCAAGAGCAGAAAACCAATTGCTCCAATTGCGAAACCAAAAACATATGTTTGCCGATAGCTCCAATATTTTTGAACTTTACTTAAAATTAAACCGGCACCAACCGAACTAACTGCCATAATTGTCATAAATAGTGAAAACCCGATTACCGCATTCAATTGTGAAAAATACAAACCACTATAAGCATCTAGCGGAGCAATCAAAAAATTCCCTATTACCGTAATTCCGAGAATATATACCAAAATTTCTTTTTTGGCAACAAATTGAAATCCGGCTTGGACATCCGCTTTGAAAGTTGTCATTTTACTTGGCTTTATCAATATTTCTTGTTGCTCAATTCGACCATAGAAATATCCGGCAATTAGGAACGTCATACTATCGAGGATAAGGCAAATCACAACACCACTCGTACCAATGACAACACCTGCTAATGCGTAACCAATAATTTGAATTGTATTCATCATCACACTAATACCAGTTCGTCCAGTCATAATATCAGCTTTTGGTAAAACATGTGCTAAAATTGCATTTTTTGCCGGTGCTGTTACTGTGCTAAAAAGTGCTTGGACAATTGAAAAGCCAACCATAATTGTAATATTGAGATTCCCACTGATA
>JBOFQK010000097.1:0-5053 GCA_051660865.1 Culicoidibacterales bacterium
GAAGAAACATTCCACCATTTAACAGTTGATTATGTAAACAATCTCAATCAACAAGAATTGGTTGATAAGTTAAATGCCTTTTTCAACACGATGAAATAGACGCAATAGTTGAGGGGGAGAAATTATGAAGCTAAAGGAATTTTTCAATAAAAAATGGGCATATTTATTTGTCCTCGTACCACTACTCTTACAAATTATTTTCTTCTATTTACCAATGATCGAAGGCTTCTTTTACAGCTTTACCGATTGGACTGGACTTACGTCTAACTACGAAATTATTGGTATTGAAAATTATATTAATATTTTTAGTGATCAGAAATTCATCAAGTCGATTGGATTTACACTTTCATTCACAGCAGCATTAATCATCGGTGAAGTGATCATTGGGATTCTCATTGCGCGCTTATTGAATCGAAAAGCGAAAGGGGTATCTTTCTTCAGAACAGCGTACTTCTTCCCGGCTGTCCTAAGTACGGTGACATTAGGTTTAATCTTTAAACAAGTATTCAATTATGGTTTGCCGCAAATTGGTGAATTATTACAAATTGAATTTTTACAACAAAACTTAATTGCCAATGAACAGACAGTATTTTGGGGTGTCCTCTTTGTCGCATTATGGCAAGGAGTAGCGATGCCAATCATTATTTTCTTAGCGGGGTTACAAAGTATTCCAGATGATATTATGGAAGCAGCGGGGATTGATGGTGCAAATAATCGTCAAAAATTTTGGCATATTGAGCTACCATATCTATTACCATCATTAAGTATGGTTTTCATTATGGCATTGAAAAGTGGACTAACAGCATTTGACCTCATTTATGCGTTAACTGGTGGTGGACCAAATAGTGAAACGACGACACTCGGGTTGTTAGTTTACGATTATGCGTTTAAAAATAACCAGTATGGCTATGCCAATGCAATTGCAGTTGTACTGTTTATCATTATCGTCGTTGTATCAGTGGTCCAAATTCGAATTTCCAAACGATTTGAGGCATAGGAGGAGTGAATGGCATGGAACAGAAAAAAACAAATTTACTACATTATGTTATTTTAGGAATTGGATTTTGTTTAATCTTTATTCCCTTGTATCTTACGGTAATGAGCTCCTTTAAAGAAACGGGACAAATTACTGGTGATTTCTTCGGTTTGCCAAATCCATTTACGTTTGATAATTTCCAACGTTTAATGGAAGATGGAATTGGAAAATACTTTTTCAATTCGGCGGTGATTTCTGTAACGGCAATCGGCTTAATTACATTGTTTGTCCCAATGGCAGCATTCTCAATTGCGCGAAATATTTCGAATAAAAAAGCATTTGCGATTATGTATGGATTTTTAACCCTTGGAATTTTCGTCCCATTCCAAGTGATTATGATCCCCATCACAAGTATGATGACGAAGTTTGGTCTCTCAAATATTCCAGGCTTAATCATTCTCTACTTAGCGTATGCGGTACCGCAGACACTCTTCTTATATGTTGGTTATATTAAATTAGCGATTCCACTTGAATTAGATGAAGCAGCAGCAATTGATGGTTGTGGTAAATTTAAGATGTATTTCCAAATTATGTTCCCATTAATGAAGCCGATGCATGCGACAACACTGATTATTAATGGTTTATGGATTTGGAATGACTTCTTATTACCATTATTGATTTTAAATAAAGATGATGCCAATTGGACATTGCCACTATTCCAATACAATTATCAAGGACAATACTTTAGTGACTTTGGGCCATCGTTTGCCTCATATGTTGTTGGGATTAGCGTGATTTTAATTGTGTATCTTGTGTTCCAAAAACATATTATTTCAGGAATGACAAACGGAGCAGTAAAATAAAAGGGAGATTGAATTGATGAACGTAAAGAATGAAGTGATGTTAATCACATATGCCGATAGCCTCGGGGAAAATTTAAAAGATTTAAAGTACGTATTAGACAAATATTTAAGCGGTGTTGTTGGTGGAGTTCATATCCTGCCCTTCTATCCCTCATCAGGTGATCGTGGTTTTGCCCCAATTGATTACACGAAGGTTGATCCGAAATTTGGCGACTGGTCGGATATTGCCGCGATTAGTCAAAAATACGAGGTGATGACTGATTTTATGGTCAATCACATTTCACGCCAATCACCATATTTTCAAGATTTCTTAGCAAAAAAAACCGATTCTGCGTACAAAGATTTCTTTATTCGCTATAGTGAATTTTGGCCAAACGGGGAACCAACACAAGCAGAAGTTGATTTGATTTATAAGCGGAAGCCACGGGCACCATATGTTGATGTTACCTTTTTTGATGGTACAACTGATAAAGTCTGGTGTACATTTGATGAACAACAAATTGATCTTGATGTGACGAAACAAGCGACACGTGACTTTATTGCTGAAACATTAACCTTTTTGGCAAATAAAGGGGCAAAAGTTATTCGGTTAGATGCCTTTGCTTATGCCAATAAAAAAATTGGGACCAATTGTTTCTTTGTCGAACCAGACATTTGGGAAATGCTGGCTTATTGTGCCGATACACTCGCACCACTAAACACACAAGTTTTACCAGAAATTCATGAACACTATACGATTCAACAAAAAATTGCCGAACAAGATTATTATGTGTATGATTTTGCGTTGCCGATGCTTGTGTTATACACATTGTATAGTGGGAAAGTAAATCGGTTGGCTAGTTGGCTGAAAACTTGCCCAAGGAAGCAATATACAACACTCGATACGCATGATGGTATTGGAGTTGTTGATGTCAAAGATTTACTAACGCCTGAAGAAGTTGAATTGACACGTGAAGCCCTATATGCTAAAGGAGCAAATGTGAAGAAAATCTATAGTTCTGAAGCGTATAATAATTTAGATATTTATCAGATCAATTGTACGTATTATAGTGCACTTGGAAATCGTGATGAAGATTATTTCATTGCAAGATTATTACAAATGTTCGCCCCAGGCATTCCCCAAGTCTATTATGTTGGTTTGTTAGCTGGAAGCAATGATCTTGATTTGTTAGAATCAACAAAAGAAGGACGAAATATTAATCGTCACTACTATTCATTAACTGAGCTCGCAAGTGAAGTCCAACGTCCAATCGTTCAACAATTATTTGCGTTAATGCGATTCCGCAATGAATGTGTCGCATTTGATGGTGAATGTACAGTTGAAGTGACAGGCGAAGATACATTAGCGATTATCTGGAATAATGAGCCGCTTCAGACAACGGCTGAATTAGTAGTGAATGTTGCAACGAAAGCGTATCAAGTCGTGGTTAGCGAAAATCAACAATCGAAAATAATTACTTTTACAACATAAAAAATAAGGGTCCTTTCCGTTAGGTAGGACCCTTATTTTTATTTGCTGTATTTTCCTTGCCAGCTATCACGGCGGACAAGTTCTTTATCGATTTCATTCATGACAATAAACTTTTTTAAACTCCAAAGTGGAGCGATTAATTCTGATTCGCCACCGTCACCAGTGACACGATGCATAATGACTGAGGCCGGGAAAATTTCGAGTTGATCACAAACGACTTGAACGTAAGCTTCGCGCGTCATTGGTTCCATCATATTTTTTTCGAGCATCTTTGCCATTGAGGTGTTTTTTAAGACGTGGAGTAAATGAATTTTCACCCCTTGAATATCCATGTTAGCGAGGAAGTTGGCAGTTTCCATCATCATTTCTGGGGTTTCACGTGGAAGACCGTTGATGATATGAACACAGACATTAATGTTATGCGCGCGTAGTTTTTCAACCGCATCAACAAAAGTTGCGAGGTTGTGGCCACGGTTAATTAATTTTGCAGTTGAATCATGCATTGACTGTAACCCAAGTTCGATCCAAAGATTTGTGCGCGTATTCAGTTCGGCAAGATATTCAATGACGTCATCTTCAAGACAATCAGGGCGAGTCGCAATTGAAAGGCCAACAACACCGTCAAGTGCTAAAATTGCTTCGTATTTTTCGCGTAAAACTTCAACTGGTGCGTATGTATTTGAAAATGCTTGGAAATAACCGATAAATTTAGTGACATCGGGCCATTTTTGCCAAGTTCGATTACGAATCGTCGTAAACTGATCGACTAATTCATCCGCAGGGTTACCCGCGAAATCGCCACTGCCTTTTGTTGAACAAAAGGTACAGCCACCGTATGTTGATTTGCCATCAATATTCGGGCAAGTAAAGCCGGCGTTAAGTGAAACTTTAAAAACCTTTTCACCGTAAACTTCACGTAAGTGATAATTCCAAGTGTGGTAACGTTTATTATCTGAACTATATGGAAATGGATTTTGCATGTTTGCCTCCCAAAGTGGTATAATTAAAGCGAATTTTGCTTGCTAGTACTAATAATACTTGTTTTAAGCCTTATTTGGCAAGGAAAGTGAAATAGAAAAAAGATTAATTTCCGAAAGAAGGTTAGCTGATGAAGCACAATGTAACCCCAACCAAATTAATTTGGCTTGATTTTCTCGCGCATCTGCTTGTCTATGTGATGACGTTTTTAACGATCAAACAACTGCTTGATTTGAATTGGATCCAAGCATATCAACAATTTCAACGTTTGCCAATCCAACCAGTTGTGACGTATGGGGCGATTTTTGGATTGTTGCAAGTTGTTGCGACTACAAATGATAAACAGCAATTGCTGATGATTGATTACCTTGTCGATGTCGGCATGATGATTATCCCACTTGTTGCCTCAATTGTGAGCTTAATTGTAGCAGCACAATCAGGTATCTGGTATATGTGGCTCACGGCAATTTTGGCGAGTATCATTCATTTGTTTGTCAAAGTCCAACTGCCAAAACGTACAGCAAATAAAGTCGCACCAGCACCGACAAGCTTTGTCAGTCTGGCAGCTATTGCTTATGTTGGAAGTTATCTCTGGTTAGCTTTCACGTATGTACTGAAATAAGCCAAGTGAAAACCCACACGATTCGTCAGTGAGACAAAATCGTGTGGGTTTTTTAATTACTCCCAAAATTGATTGCTTTGTTGGAGTTGGTAATAATACCCGTGATTTTCCATTAATTGGTCGTGGGTACCACGTTCGGCAAT
>JBOFQK010000098.1:0-6644 GCA_051660865.1 Culicoidibacterales bacterium
CGTATAGAGAGTGCCCGAAGCCGATAGCGTGTAACGCTAACAAAACGGGATAGAAAATAAGCCCACCAAAATAGCAAGCTGAGATTGCGCAATTTTGGTGGGTGTTTTTCTGAGTTTTGTAGGCTGAGGCATGTTTAAATAGAGAGTGCCCGACTGCGTTGCTATCAGTCAAGCAATTTTAGGATAGCATCAAGACGGTAAAAAATGAGCACGATTGACAGGCAGCTGAGATGCCGCCCGTTCAATCGTGTGTTTTTTTGAGTCTTGAAGCAGGAGGCACGTTTAAGAAGAGAGCGCTTGACGGTGGTGCTACTACAAAGTAAATAAGTAGCATCGAATCGATATGAAAAATTAATCCAGATTATCAGGTGGCTGAGACACCGTCCGATAATCTGGATGTTTTTTCGAGATTCGAAACCGGAGACGCGTTTAAAGAGAGAGCGCTGACACCGATTTTCAGCCAATTGCTAGGTGGAAGCGTGTTTAAATAGAAAGAGTGTGAAGCCGGTGATTGAAACTAAGTAATCAAGCAATTTTAGGATAGCATCAAGACGGTAAAAAATGCATGACACTATGAAAATGGTGCCATGCATTTTTGTTTTGCCTTAACGTAGCGAGTGAATTGTAGGGAAGTTTAAATGGAGTTACTGATTTTTGTGCCTTGAAATTTTTTGAGTTGTAGCAAAAAACTGAGTATTTGAAGTGCGTTTGGAAAAAAGGTATGCTACGATAAACACATCAAATAGAATTAATCAACCAAAGGAGAAGTTGAATATGAAAATAGTGTTTATCTCACAGACAGGAAATGTTGCATATTTTGTTGAAAAACTTGGATTAGCAGCGCTTGAAATATATACAGGATCAGAAACAATTGCTGAGCCATTTGTATTCGTAACTTATACAGATGGGGCAGGCGAAGTTCCGGATGTTGGACTCGATTTTTTAGAACAGCATCATGAATTTTTACGTGGAGTCGTTGCCAGCGGGAATATGGCTTGGAGTGATACATACTGCTTGGCAGCTGATGTTATCCATGAACAATACGGAGTTCCAATTTTAGGGAAAATCGAAGATGATGGAACTGACGAAGATGTTACTGAGATTAAAGCACGAATTTTAGCGCTTGAGGTCTAAAGAAAAAAGTCACGATGATTCGTGACTTTTTTTGGAATTTTATTTACTCGTTGCCAGAAAAAACTGGGCATGCTGATAGTGATAGGTAATTTTTGAATAATCAAAGGGTTCACCAGTTGAAAGGTGAATAATTTGTTCACTCGTTAATCCTGGAGCACCTACCGGTAGATCAAGCAGGTGAGCAGTAGTTTCGTCAAGTTGGCCGACGTGTAAATAACTGTCAGAAAAGCCGATATTCAGTTTCAAAGCTTCGGTAAAATAGGTAAAAAGCGACTCTTCAGCAATTGTTTCGGTCAAAAAAGGAATAATTTTTTTAGGGAAATAGGACT
This sequence comes from Culicoidibacterales bacterium, assembly GCA_051660865.1. GTDB lineage: Bacteria > Bacillota_I > Bacilli_A > Culicoidibacterales > ZOR0006 > ZOR0006. Next base: position 1,464 of record JBOFQK010000098.1, read on the forward strand.
CTTCTAAACAAAATGGCTGATTACAACTGAGGCGAAGCCGTTTAACATAATAAACTTCAGCATCAAGAGGGAGTTCAAGGGCTTCAGCAACCGCCGTTGTTGCTTTTTGAAGTTCTAGACTCAAAACTTGGCTCGTAACATTGGCAAGATCATCAGCAAATCCGCGGAGCCGATATAAGTTAATATAACCTGTTCGTTGGAGTTGGCGCACAAAAATACCACTGCCTTGGACTTGATAAATCAAGCCGTTTTTTTCTAATAATGTGAGTGCTTTAGTAATTGTACTTTTACTGACCTTGAACTCTTGGAGTAATTGCTCAACATTCGGTAATTTTGTCCCTTTAGGGAGTTGCTGTTCGTGAATCCGGAGTTCAATTTTCTGGGCGATTTCTTGGTATTTTAACATCAACTGATGCTCCTTTACTTTTAAAAAAATAGTGATAAACTAAGTATAACATAGACAAATCGATAAAGCTGTCGAATTATCGTGATGAATCAGTTTTGCAAAAACGACGGTTGTGAGTGTAGTGATGACAAGACTTGATTTTTGGAATGAGCTAAGCTAAAAAAATTACTAGGAGGATATTGAGATTATGGGTGATTCTGAAACGACAAATATTATGTTACAATTTTTATTGATTTTCATCTTAACGCTCGTCAATGCGTTTTTCTCATCAGCAGAAATGGCAATTATTTCGACTAATCGTAATAAAATTAAGACGTTAGCAGAAGATGGACATAAAAAAGCAATTGTATTAGAGCTGTTATTAGCTGATCCAACGAGTTTTTTATCAACAATTCAAGTTGGAATTACTTTTGCAGGATTCTTTTCGAGTGCTTCAGCTGCAACGAGCCTTTCAGGAGTGCTCGGGGGCTATTTAAGTACATTTGGGATTCCCTATGGTGAAAGTATTGCGCTAGTTGGGGTGACAATTATTTTATCATACATTACGCTTGTTTTCGGTGAATTATTACCAAAACGCATCGCATTGCAAAATTCAGAAAAAGTTGCGTTATTTGCGGCAACACCTATTGCGTATACGTTGAAATTTTTATCACCATTTGTGAAATTATTAACGATTTCAACGAATGTTTTTGTGCGGATTTTTGGATTTTCAACGCAAAATTTAGATGAAAAAGTATCGCGTGAAGAAATTAAATCGTTAATTGAAGTTGGCCAAAGTCATGGGGTTATCAATGATGTTGAAAAAGAAATGATGCATAATATTTTTGATTTTGATGAAATGAGTGCCCGTGAAATTATGACACCACGACCAAATGTATACGCGATTAATATCAATGAGCCATTTTCAGAACAACTCGATGAATTAATCCACAATCAATACTCACGGGTGCCAGTCTACGATGATGATTTAGATAACATTATTGGTGTTTTACATATTAAAGATGTCTTGATTGCTGCGCGTAAAGTTGGTTTTGAACAAATCGATTTACGACGAATCTTACAACCGGCGTTATTTGTACCAGAACGTAAAAAAATTGATGAACTTTTTAAAGAATTACAAGCACAGAAAAAACATTTGGCCATTTTAGTCGATGAATACGGTGGGTTTTCAGGAATTGTTACACTTGAAGATTTAATTGAAGAAGTAATGGGTGAAATTGAAGATGAATATGATGAAGATGTTGTGCCAATTCGTAAAATTAACGAGACAACGTATATTTTAGATGGACTAGTACCAGTTCATGAAGTTGTTGAGGCACTTGAATTGAAGTTGCCAACAGATTCACCAGATTTTGATACGATTAGTGGATTTTTAGTTCATTTACTTGGCCATATCCCAACTGAAAATAGTCAGGAAGTAGTAGAATATCAGGACTTAACCTTTACTATTAAGAAAATCCGCGATAAACGAATTGCTAGTGTCGAATTGAAAGTGAAATAAGTCTAAAAGGTATTACAGAGAAGCGTAATGCCTTTTTTAGTGTTTAAACATAATTTTTGTCAGTGACAACGATTTATCTTAAGTTTAACTAATTATTCACTAAACAAATACTAATTATTCAATGAATAAAAATATTAGTTTGCTAAACTCAGATGTGTAAAGAGATTAGTACCATTTGGGGGAAACAAGATGAATAAGCAAAAAATTTTAGTCACAGTCAGTTCGGCAATGATAGCATCAACGTTATTGTTGCCAGTCACACAACTTAATTACCAAGGAAATATGCATAGTATGCAAGTGCAAGCAATGGAAGTGTCAGCGATTCAAGAACCATTGAAAGTTGCGGTTCTTTCGGATTTACATATTTTTCCGGAAAGCTATGTAGGAAATAAAGGGCCGAATTATCAAGCATATATCAATGGTGATCGGAAAATGTTAGAAGAGAGTGAGCGGATTTTAGCTGCCTATATTAGTGAACTGCTCACATCAGATGTAGAAATTGTTTTAGTTCCAGGCGATTTAACAAAAGACTCAGAGCCGGAAGCTCACGAAATCGTTGCCCGCCAACTTCAACGCTTAGAAGATGCTGGAAAGCAAGTTTTTGTCACGAATGGAAATCATGATATTAATGCACCTGATGCTGAAAAATTTGTAGCAATCGAAGGTACTGATAATGATGAAGTTGTGAAACTTCAAGGGGTAACACGTGATGAGTTTGAAACAATTCACCAAAACTTCGGCTTTAATGTAGCTGAAACAATTGCTCAAGATCCGAACTCGACTTCTTATGTTGCCAAGTTAAAGGCGGGTTACCGTTTAATTGTCATGGATACCGGAATTTATGGTGCCGATTCAAGTGAACAAAGTACATCAGGGACGCTAAATCGAGATGGGCGTTTAGAGTGGATTTTAGAACAAGTAGCTGCCGCTAAAGCGGATGGCGATATTGTCATTGGGATGGGACACCATGGTTTTGTTGAGCATTTTGATGGTCAAGGAACAATTTTTGCACCATATTTAGTCGAAAATTATGAAACTGTTGCTCAAGCACTAGCTGATGCGGGAATGGAATATGTCTTTACTGGTCATTTTCATGCACAAGATATTGCTGTTTCAACAACAGCGTTAGGTAATACGTTGAAAGATATTATGACTGGTTCAACTGTAAGTTATCCATCACCAATTCGCTATGTTGAAATTGATGGTGAAATTGGTAAAATTCATATTGAAAGTCATGCATTACAAGCAATTACAGGGATCGATGAATTTGAAGCGTACGGTAAAGAAATGATGACACAAGGAGTTCCAGGGATGGTTTCTTCATTGCTATCAGGGATTTTAACTGATATGGTAACCGGAATTACAGTACGAAATAATGCCATCGTATCGTTAGATTCAGCAAAACTTGAAGCGTTGGAAGCGTTTGTCGGGGAATATATTCAAGCAAAACTTGAAGCAAATTCAGCACGAATTAATGAATTACAAGCTGAGACTGGGATTGAAGGTGTCAGTGATGATCAACGAATTATTCCGGGCATTTTGACGAAGCAACAATTAATTAATTTTATTGAAGCGGTGTGTGAAGGTTTAAAAACAGTTGAAGTTGAAACTTCAATTGCTGATAATTATAAATTAATGGATGCAGTAACACACATCTTATTAGAATGCTACGCCGGTGATGAAACATATTCAGCCGAAATGCAGACTTTGAAAGCTGAACTTGAAACGACATCGATGGTTGCCGATGCGCTAACGCAATTAATAGTGCAACATAAAGGGAAATTAGGTTTCGTTGTTGGGATGTTAATTAATGAGAAAGTTGTTCAAGGAATATTCCAAGCCGAGATTAGCGAAGGAACAACTATTTCAATGATGATTGGAGGAGCATTCGCGGGCCTTGTTGATAGTATTTTAAGTGATGATACGCCAGATAATAATGTTGCTTACATTGCTGAGCGTGTGGTGGATTTTGATTTAAGTAAATTATTAAGTGAAGCAAAAGCACTTGCTCAAACTGTAGAAATGAGTAATCGATTACGCTTAGCAATTGAACAGGCCGAACAAGTTTTATTGGATGTGCAAGCAACGATCGAAACAATTACAGAAACGAAGGCGATGTTAGCAGCAGCAATTGAAAATCCGGCTGATCCAGCGACTGAAGGCTTAGGACCAGAAGGGGATATCATGCCGGAAGTGGATGCGGAAGCTGAACCTGAATTAGGACCAGAAGGGGATGTTATGCCAGAAGTTGAGGTAGGAGCCGAACCTGAATTAGGACCGCTTGGTGATGTGACACCAGAAGTTGAACAAGAATCAACTGGTGTGACACCAACACCTGAAGGACAAACTTCAACGGAGAATAAATTACCATCAACGGGATTATATGGCCAAGAATTATCTGTATTAGGTGTAATTTCCACTTTACTCGGTGGTGCCTATATGTGGAAACGTAAAAAGTAGTAACTTACCAAAATAGACAGAAGATAAAAAAACCATCTGCTATGCAGATGGTTTTTTTAACGTTCATATAATTCTAACGGTAATCCATCAGGATCTTGAAAGAAGGTAAACCGTTGATTGGTAAATTCATCAATACGAATTGGTTCACAGTCAATACCATGGCTGTTTAAGTGGGTAATGACAGCATCAAGATCGCTAACATCAAAAGCAAGATGACGGAGTCCAACCGCTTCGGGTGTGGAAGGGCGCTTTGGTGGATGAGGAAATGAGAATAGTTCAATTTGATTTGGCCCAAGCTTTAAGTCAAGCTTATACGAATCACGATGGGCGCGATATGTTTCGGCAATAATCGGCAATTGTAAAATTTGGGTATAAAAATATTTCGATTTTTGGTAATCACTCGCAATAATCGCAATGTGGTGGATTTGGTGTAAAAACATGATGATGCTCCTTTGAGTTATGCTTGTTTTTTATGAGCAATTCCAGGAAAGGTTACGCGTGGTAGTGGCTGTTGTGGGAATTGCAATTGGAATGTACCTAATTCTCGCTTTGCTTGGTAACGAGATTGAGAAATTGTTGCACGAGTGTATTGTTTTTGATAGTAACGAATGTAATGGCGGATTCCTTTTGAACTAATGATGAAAAAGTCAGGAAGTTGACATAGGAAACTTGATTGCCAAAGGAGATATTGGTTCAAAAAAACGAGAGCGAGCACAAAGCAGAAAATGCTTAAATAAAGTGTCAAATTGCTCGGAGTTGTCAAAAATAAGCAACTTAAACCAATCCCAATTGTTAAAAGGGGAGAGAGGCTGAG
>JBOFQK010000099.1:0-1709 GCA_051660865.1 Culicoidibacterales bacterium
TGTGCATGGTACTCATCTTTTGGTTTGACTTTAAACTTAATCGTTAGCCCACTCGCATCGATAGTTAACGGTGACCAAGTTAATGTTTGGCCATTTACGGTTTTATTTACATTTGCAACTTCAGTTCCGTTTGCATCAACAACAAGTGATGTTTTTCCACTTCCATACCCATCAGTAACAATATTGAAATCATCAGTCACAATATCAGTAATTGTCGCATTCGTAATGACTGAACTACCATCATTTGTTAATTTAGCATTAGCCCAATTAGCATGATCATTATGAGTAAAGCGCGCTCCAAGGTCACCTGTTCCTGTCGCGTTACAAATAGTTGTATCCGTACATTCATCGGCGATTAATTTTAACGTTTTTGCACCTTTAATATCAACCTTAATTGCTTTTCCAGGAGTATTATAAAGCATTAGCCCAGTATTCGCTTTTTCAACGCCATCTACTTCAACTTTGAAAATCACACTACTTGTTTTTTCCTGTGCAGTTCTTTGATAATAGGCGATACCGACTACCGCTTCAAAAGAATTAAAAGAACGGTACTGATCCTTTGTTAAATCATAGATTATTTCTGAACGAGCATGGGTTGCTATTCCTTTATCATATTCAACTTTAGCATCATTACTACCTGTTAGTGAAATCTTTCCTTCACTTGCACGTAGCGCCTGATTGAGTACTGGCGTTGGAAAATAAATCGCTTCGCCAATCGTTGCGCTCGTCCAATCATTGCCTAAATATTGTTCTGTTTTTACAGTTAAGGTGATTTCATAGTTGCCATCTTGATCTGGACCTGTTGCGGTTTTATTTTTAAATAAATTATCAGTAATGGTACTTTTATTGACCACTTCAATTTCAATCGCAGCATTTCCCTTAGCTAAAGTAAAAGTTGATTGATATTTACTATCCGTCAAAACTTCACTAACTAGGAGTTGCCGTGTTTGCGTGATTGCTTGCCCATTAATTTTGATTTCGTGAATATCATAGTTGGTCGGCACATTAATTTCTTTGATAATATATTCCCCAGCAATTAAATAGTTACTTTGATCTGCTTGAGTTGATAAAATTACTGTTCCCTCCTGGGAAACTGTACTTGCCCCAATTAACCGCTTCACTCCGGTTTCTGCTGATGCTTCCGATTTTAATGTGTACGTCTTGTTGTAATTTACTAGTCCACTTGGGTCATTCGCACTCGGTATGCGTTCAATCACTAATGTAAACTCAGTTGTCTCATCCGTACCTGATAACAATGTCTTCGTTACTTTAATACTTGCTTGTTCCGGTGTAATATCAACTGTTGGAATCGGGAAAAATTGCTCGTAAATAATGCCATCTTCAGGATCGGTATAGTTAATATCGGCATTGACATTTGTTGGGATTTGAGTTCCGCTGAAGTAATCATCCTTAACTTTAATTTTAAAGGTAATTTTTACGCCACCGACACCACCAGCAGTAATTCCGTCAGAGACGATTTGGCCAATTTTGAAAGTAATCTCATCCTCACCATTTGCTGTTTTCGTGATGATAATATTTTCTGGTGCAATCGTTAACTCTTTCCCCTGCAAGTCGGTTACTTTCCAACTATTGGCGACAATTGAAAATTCTTTCGTGACAATATCTTGGATAATCGCGTCTTTAGCAATTACATTGTTAATATCTGCTTTGATATCATTACTGATATCTAAGAAAATACCGTTAATATC
>JBOFQK010000100.1:0-1259 GCA_051660865.1 Culicoidibacterales bacterium
GCTTGCTTGGCGACATTGTTTGATACTTCACTTAGCCATGCAAGGTCAGCTTTCTTCAGTTGTGTCAGTTCTTTGCGTAACTCATTGTCTGAAATGAACTTGCCACCATTTTGATAATTTTCTTCTTGGCGAGCAAGTGTCCAATTATAAACAAAACGAGCGGTTCCAACTGATTGCCACAATTTTTGCACTTGTTCAGCAGTTGGATACAGTCTAATTTTTTGAGCGAGGATCATCTTCGACCAACTCCTTCACGTCCATAATACAAATGAATGGGTTTGAATTCAATGATTTTTGCTGTTTTAGAATAACTTAATACTGTTCACTTCCCACTCCTTGATTTCACTCTAGGAAAAACCTATAAAAATCACTTGTATTTATTGACTTTTATAAGTTAAGGCTAGCTGTTTCCAGCCTCTCACTTATGGTAAACTTAATCTATAGGGGGAAATAATCATGAAAAAATACCAGTATCTGTTATTATGGCTTTTGGCTTTTAGCTTATTTACACTTTTGATTTATTATAGTACTGCACTGATTTCCAATACTGTCATAGCTAATTGGTTTTTACAATTTGAAGTAATGTTGCCGATCATTGGATTTTCGATGATATTATCAACTTTAATAATTTGTACTATGCTTATTCTATCAAAATTAAACGAAAAGTAATTTGATCGGATCCAAACCATTCTAGATATCGGTACATCAACTGCTTGCTAATAAAAAACGACTGCACAAGTAGTCGTTTTTCATTATCGCTTTACACGTTCTGCTTGCGGGTTTGCTGTTAAATTATGTTTCATCCACCGTTTCTGCTCCGATTGTTTCAGTTTATCACTATGATTTTCCCTTAGCACTCATAGGCCACAAACTGATTACCTCATCTTTTTCTAATTATCATACTAAAACAAATGAATGTTAGCCGAGTTTCGTCTGAGAAATCGAAATTAACTGCCCTCATTCCACTCGCGCTGTTAGCCATTTTCTAGTAAAATCAGCTGTAAGTCTTAAATGAATGACAAAAAAGGGGAAAAAAATCATGGTCGAATTAGCATATTTCACTTTAATCATTTCGTTGCTCATTTTACCATTTAAAACTGTAATCGAAATTATCCAGGAAACGAAAGCACGTTCGGGGTTTGCGAGTAAACTTTCGATCACTTTGCAAGTCATTATTTGCGATGTGATTGGCGCAATTATTATGATTAAAGTTGCGATCTATAGTATTGAAACTTTTATGAAATAGCCACCTGTTCATC
>JBOFQK010000101.1:0-3180 GCA_051660865.1 Culicoidibacterales bacterium
GCCATTTTTTGTGTTGCTTTTTGCGCTTGCGTTTCGGCTTTCGTTGCCGCTTTCTCAGCTTTCTTTACCGCTTTTTCGGCTTTCTTGAGTGCTTTAGTTAAAGCTTTCGTTGCCTGCGACTGTGCTTGTGTTTCGGCTTGGACTTTTGCTGCCATTGCTTCATCTGCTTTCGCTCGTGCTTTTGTCGCTTTCGCTAAAGCTTTAGTCTGCGCCTTTTCAGCTTTCACCATTGCTTTTTCCGCTTTGACAATCGCTTTTTCCATTACCTTCACTTCTGCTTGCGTTTGCTGCGCAAGGGTAACACCGGCTACTTGTTGATAATTCACACTCGCCTCAGATATACTCGGATTAACTGTTAAACCAATCAACAACAAACCTATCACTACATATTTTAATACCGGTCGTTTCATCATTTTTTCTTCCTCTTCACTTCTTATTATTCGCAAGCCCAATTATCTTTGTCACGATCCATTTTCGCTTGGTAGGCAGGGTGATCTGCACCGACACCACTTGGATAAACTTTTTTCAATTCCGTACAGTTGGCAAACACTTCACTCGTGCCCTGATTCGTTGGGGTTGATGGTTGCGTTTCTACTGAAGGCTGTGTTTCTACCGATGGTTGCGTTGTTGAACTCGTCGTTCCCCCACCACCTGGCGTATAACTAGCCGGTGCATGACTCATTTCGACCGCTTCGGGCGTTAATCGCACCACAATCGTCCCTTGTTCATCATTGCGATACACCGGAATGCCCTTCGCTTTAAAACGACTCATCACTTCCGCCGCTGGATGACCATAACTATTATTCGCACCGACTGTCATGACAATATGTTCAGGCGTAATCGCCGTTAATAACGTTTCACTATTACTCGTTTTTGAACCGTGGTGCCCCGCTTTAAAGACATCAACATCCCCAATATGCGTTAAAGTCGCCTCAATCCCACTTTCAGCATCACCTGTCAATAACGCTTTCCGCTGTCCACTTGTCACTAACGTTACCAATGAATTATCGTTTTCATTCGCCTGACCACCTTGCGTATTATACATCGTTAACATCGCCGTTCCTAATGGCAGTTGCGCCTGTTCTAGCGGAACACTCGCTGCTAAACCTTGATTGGCTAGAGCGAGAATAAAATCTTGGTACACTTGCGTTGTTGCCGAACCATTTGGTACGAGTGTCGTTTTCACCTTAAATTGTTCGACGACACGATCAGCCGCGCCTAAATGATCAGCGTGGAAATGCGTAATAATTAAATACTCTAATTCGCTTACGCCTGCTTGTTTTAAATAGGCCGTGACCGTTGCATCATCATCACGATCACCACTATCAATCAGGGCAAACTTCCCACTATTTTCGAGCAAAATCGCATCCGAGTTCCCCGTATCAATAAAATGCAAAACTGTTTCAGCAGTTGCCGTTGACTCCGCGTTCACACTCGGTTGCGAACTTTCTGGCGTCGTTACTTCTGGAGTTTCCGCTTCTACACTGACATCAGGCCAAGTAACTGACATCTCAAACTCAAATGGTTGGACTGGTTGGGCTTGTTTAAATAGTAATTCATGGGGAATTTCACTTTGCAATGTCAAATCATACTGCCCAGTTGTGGTTTCACTTTTGCCAAAACTAAACGTCGCATTGTTCACCACATACGGCTGAAAGCCTGTTGCCGCTTGTGTCAGCAGCGCTTCAACCATCGTCTGAAACTCAGCATTAGTCAAATCAACCGCACCGGCGGTCAAAATTTGCGCGAACACTGTGACAATTGAACTCGCATCTGCGACATTTTTAACTTGTAAATCGACAAACAGTTGCGTCTGTGTTTCGATAAACTCGACACGTACTTCCCCAAGCGTCAGCTGCATTTGCAATCGCGTCGTTCCCGGTTTCAAGTCGGCTTTCGTCAATGCCAGATCAAAATGCGTATTTAAATTGCTGATGAGTTGATTAAACGTCTCATTTTCATGGTACACGTTCGCACCAACTTCCTCTCCTTGCGCTTCAACTACTGGCGGTGTTACTGGGGTCAGCGTCGCTTCTTCCGTATCGACCATCATCGTAATTGCAACCGCTGATCCAATCGCCAAGCCAAACGCAATTCCCGCACGAATAAGCAATCGCCGCCGAGCGTGTTTTTTGAAGACCGCAATTACTAAACATATCACCGTTATACCTAAAAAGATAAATGGACTCAAAGCTAAAGCAAACAATAAGGCCACTACGATTAATGGAATCAATACAAGCACGCCAAATATGATCCACCGCTTATTATTTTTTGTTAAATATTTCCATCTCAATAATAATTCTTTCATTTTAACCCTCCGAAAATGCAACGCATATGATTATAACATGAAAATAAATTAAAAACAAATGGATAAAATAAAAAACTAGCCTCGCCGCAACGATGCTAGTTTTTTTGACTGAATACTTATCTTTTTTGTCCTACTTACCAGTTCATTTTTTCGCGGACGAGTGGCATCGACATACAGCGGGCACCACCACGGCCACGTGATAATTCACTTGATGGCACTGGATGAATCTGAATGCCAGCAGCTTGCAAAATTTCATTTGTGACATAATTACGTTCATACACGACTACTTCCCCTGGCGCAATCGCTAATGTATTCGTCCCATCATTCCACTGTTCGCGGCCCGCAATAATTTCATCGCCACCACCACATAAAATCAGGTCAACTTGTTGATCAAATGTCTGCGATAACACTTGCTCAAGCGTGGCATGTTGGGGCGTAATTTGCAACTTTCGCTCCCGACTCGCAGCTTTCGTTAACTCATAGACTGCTAAAGGACCAATAATGCCAGGATGAATCGTAAACTTCGCTCGATCAACTTGAGTAAAAACAGTATCTAAGTGCATAAACGCCCGTGATTTCGGAATATCAAAAACAAGCACTTTCTCAAAGCTCAGCTCACTTTCATAAAACAGCTTGCGCGCAAGCGCTTCAATTGCTGAAGGCTTTGTCCGCTGTGACACCCCAATGGCCAACGTTTGATCATTTAAAACTAAAATATCGCCACCTTCGATTGAAAATGGCTGCTTGCGGTCCGTATATTTTTGGATTTGGTTGCAATATTGCGGATGATACCGGAAGAGATAATCTGAAAACAACGTTTCGCGATTACGCGTTATCGAATACATTTGATTCATCGCAATACCATTGCCAAT
>JBOFQK010000102.1:0-1756 GCA_051660865.1 Culicoidibacterales bacterium
CGTAAAAAAGCTCGTGCAATCTCTAAGCGTTGACGCTGTCCACCCGAAAGATTTTTGCCATCTTCTCCAACTAAATAATCAATTCCTTTTTCAGCAACAACATCACCTAGTCCAGCTTTTGTGTACGCTTCAACAAGTGTTGTCTCGGCATACGCTTCACCAAATGTCAAATTGTAATGTAATGTTTCATCGAAAATGAATGGCTTCTGATTAATCATTGCGACTGCTTGTAAGTAATGCGCAGTCTCGTGATGCTGTAAATTTTGACCGTCATATAAAATCTCACCTTCAAAATCAGTAATCCGTTTTTGCAATAGCTTGAGCAGCGTTGTTTTTCCTGATCCTGACGGTCCGGTAATTAAGACTTTTTCACCCTTTTTGATTGTCAAATCAATTGCTTTTAACACTTGTTTTTCACCTAGTGTACAAGAAATGTTTTGTAAACATAATGAATTTGTAAATGTAAATGGTTTTTGGCTAACTGTTTCGAGCGTAGTTGGAGTTGAAACAATTTCATCAACTTTGACTTTTAATTGTTTTGCTGCCGTCATTTGATTGTAATCTTCTAAAATTTCTAATGCCGGATTTAAGACACTATTCGAAAGTTGTAAAACCGCCAACACCGTTCCTAAAGTCATATTCCCGTTAATCGCTTCAACAATTCCATAAAGATTGACTAAGATAAAGCCACCAATAGCAACAAAACCAACCGTACTATCAGTTGCTCGGCGCCACATATTCAAAAAAGAAAATGACCGTTCAACTCGTTGGTTATAGACATCAACATCCCGTTCGATTTGTTGCTCTAAACGGTATCCCCGAATCGTATCAATCCCACTAAAAGCATCACGAATTTTTTGCGTATATAGCTCACTTGCTTCACTCCAACGTTGTGAATACTTACTAATAACTTTTTGAATCGCTTGTGGTAAAATCATCGGAATGATAAATACAGCAACAATGAGCAATCCCATTGTGACATCGAGCCAAATAACAAGTAACAACGAAATCGTAAAAATAACACTATTGAGGATAATCCGGAAGCTAGCCTCATAGTAATTCGAACGAACAACTTTCATATCGTTTAATAACGTTGATAAATACGTAGTCGTATTTTTTTCTTCCAATAAGCCGTCACTGTTGAGTACACTTTGAAAAACTTGACGCTTTTTAGTAATCATAATATCGGCTAAAAAGCGCTCAACAATCATATTAAACAGAATAATTGCTATTGAAATCAATAACATTCCTCCAACCGTGACAATCACGAGTTGCGGAATTGTTTCAACTGCTCTCGTTTCAAACAAATCAAAAATTTGCTTAAACATCAACGCTTGAAATGGGTTTTGGAATGCAGCAATTGGTAATAAAACTGCATAAAAAAATAATAGTCGTTTTGAGAATATCTTCTTCATTTTCATGACCCCCTAGAGATTTAAATAATATTGTATACTTCCTCAACTCTTTGAACTATGTGATCAATTTCATGTTCATTTTTCGCAATCAAATCTAACACTTCAATCGCAACCACTTAACTCTATGTTAATATAATATCATAAAAAATTACAAAAAAATGATTTTAAGTTACAATTAAGAAAATAATAAAAAGTTATTGCGATGTTTTTTTATCATTTTCTAAACTATTAAAAATGATAAACTACTCTTTTGTCCCAATACTCTCTGCGACTTTGCCACTCTTTTACTTATCTGCTTATTGACTAGATTGTGGGACAGAAAAAACCTAGATGATCGTTCT
>JBOFQK010000103.1:0-1076 GCA_051660865.1 Culicoidibacterales bacterium
TTCAAAACGTAAAAAGTACGTTTCCCAAGGATTTGTTGGACAATATGCCGAAATCGATACCGCTTTGGCATAGTCACAAGTTGACCCGCCACCAACCGCTAAAATCAAGTCGGCTTGCGCTGCCCGCGCACGTTCACACCCTTCATTTAACTTGGCAACTGTCGGATTGGGCATGACCCCACCATCTTCATGAATCGTTTTACCAGCAGCTTGTAACACTTCCACAACCGCCTGATAAATTCCGTTCGCTTTAATCGATCCGCCCCCATAAACAAGGAGCACATGCTCACCATAATTCGCTAATTCAGCTTCTAACGCTTGCAGTGCTTGCTCACCAAAATGTAATTTCGTGGGATTACTATACGTAAAATTTCCTAACATCGTTCATTCTCCTTTTTTACTTCACTTTAGCGAAGTTATCTCGAGTATACGCCTTGGAGTCAACTCCAAGTCAAGCACTTTCTAAAAAATAAAAATAAAAAAAACACGCCTCCCAATTACTTGGTCAGCGTGTGTGCTCAACTTATTCCCAGGTTTTCCAAACATCCGCCGCAAAACCGACAGTTGCTTGTTTGCCGTTGCGGACAATTGGCGTCTTCAGCACTTGCTGCGTTTCTAACACTTTCGCTTCCTTACTTTCCGGCGTTAAATACTGAATCAACGCGAGCGCTTTTTTGTCTGAAGCATGCGGATCAATTAATGCGTCCAGCCCACCAACAGCTTGCTTCACACTCGTAAATTCACCTTTACTCAACCCTTTTTCATTTAAATCAATCAACTGAAACTTAATCCCACGTTCCTTAAAATAACGTTGCGCTTTCTTCGTCTCAAAACACTTTTTCGTGCCAAAAATTTGAATGTTCATCTCTGCTCAATCTCCTTGTTTTTATGCTGAAAACCCATAACTTTTTACTTTTTTAACCATTCGCGCTTTGCTGCTACTTATTTCGTAACGCTTAAATCGCCAATTTTTCATTTGCTTTCAGCTATCTTTTTGCTATAATGGAAGAGAAAAGAGCCATGCTAGTAACATGACTCCTTGGTGCAAGCCGTCTAAAGCGGTAGCAGTTAAATAA
>JBOFQK010000104.1:0-3656 GCA_051660865.1 Culicoidibacterales bacterium
TCAATTGTGCTAGCTGAAGTGTCAAGAGTAATGCAATTGCAACTAAACTTGCAATCACCCAATTTTTAATTTTCCCCATCAAATCACTCCTCATTTTTTCTTTAGTATAACACGCGTATTTTTTAGTGTACTTAAAAAAAAAAAAAAAAACAGCTTAATTTTTTTGTAAAATCAAACTGTTTTTCGTCTATTAAAGTTTTTCCGCAATGATGCCGGCCCAACCATTTAAAAGGCGGTGCTCAACAATCACGAATCCTGCTTGTTGAAGTTGGTCAGCAATTGCCTCTCCTTGTTCTTCATTTAACCCAGATGTGATAAAGCTTCCACCTGCCGGTAATTTAGCATATACTTGTGGAATTAACATCGTAATCACATCATAAACAATATTCGCTACAATCATGGTTGGCTCAACAGCAATATCAGCTAATTTATCGGCTTTAACGACTGCGATATCAACTTGATTGACACCCATATTCTCAATTGCAGTATCAACCGCAACTTGATCTAAATCGTTGGCAAAGACTGTTTTGGCCCCAAGTTTTTTAGCGATAATTGCTAAAATTCCCGTTCCTGTTCCAACATCAATGACAACTTCTTGTTGCGTGACATAATCATCAAGTAATTGCGCACATAATTGGGTTGTTTCATGACTACCCGTACCAAATGCCATTTTCGGGTCAATATTGACAACAACTTCATCGGCTTGTACTTCATAATCAATCCACGTTGGACTCACGACAACGCGTGGACTTAAGTGAATTGGTTGATAATCATCTTTCCAATATTGGTCCCAATCAGTGTCGGCAACTTCGCTAAACTCCCAATAATCCGGTGTTAAATCCATTGGCAAATTGGCAATTTGTGCTTGCAATTCAATAAGACTTGCTTGACCGTCACTATTTTCTGGTACATAAAATTTAATTCGTACACCAGTTTCAGGATAATCCGCAGCGTTTAATTGATAAATTTCACCAAAACGATCAGCAAATTCACGCGTTAAATCACTACTATCTTCGATAATTACGCCAAAATTATATTCGTTGATAAACGCAACAACAATATCCGTTGCGTCAGCATTTGTATAATAACTACACTCTTTATAATTCATCACAGTTCTCCTCATAGCATGGCACTTTGCTTTGCCACTAACTGCTTGATTGTATCATATTTATTTACATGGTGAACAGTTAAATTCGCTTTTTCACACGTGTTAATTTTCCAGTAGTTGCTTCTGGTTCATTGTTTGTCCGTGATGATTAAAATCTTGCTTCTGGTTCATTGCCCATTCAGTTACGGGCTGAAAAGCAGCCAACAATTGCTCGCCAGCTAGTGTTAGTTTATATTCTACCCTTGGTGGAACTTCATTGTATTGAATTCGTTCCACAATTCCATCTTGCGCTAACTCCTTTAAACTCTTTGTTAACATGAGATCAGTAATTCCATTAATTTGTCGTTTCAGTTCATTAAAGCGAATTACTTCCATCTGCGTTAATTGCCAAAGAATCCGTAATTTCCATTTTCCACCGATAACTGTTGTTACATGTTCAAGTGGACAAAAATGTTCCTGTAAATTTTTTTCCCTCATTTTTTGTTGCTCCTGTCAAATACTATACATTTCCATAGTTACTATAGTAATTATGCGTACTTGTTCGTTTAAATAATGCGTTTATAATAACAAATATACCAATACAATTCAAGGTGTATCAAATTTAACTTTAAAGGAGTCTCAACCTATGGCTAAAGTTCTTTATATCCACGCAAATATTAAACCCGCAGGCACTTCACGTTCACAACAAGTTGCTGAAGAATTCTTAAATCACTACCGTACACTCAATCCAGAAGATGAAATTATTGAATTAGACTTATACAAAGAAGATATTGACTTTCTTCGCCCAACCGACTTAATGGTTACTGCTCGTGAATTCGATGAAACGGCACGCAGTGCGACTCACTTACGTTATGCTGATCAATTTGCAAAAGCTGATAAATATATTATTGCTACTCCAATGTGGAATCTTAGTATCCCAGCAATTGTCAAAGCATATTTTGATTATGTTACCGCAGCTGGAATTACATTTAACTATACCGCTCAAGGACCGGTTGGACTTTTAAATAATAAAAAAGCCGTTCATATTGTTGCTCGTGGTGGTTTCTACAGTGAAGCGCCGGCTGCCGACTTTGAAATGGGTGATCGTTATGTCAAAACATTACTCGGATTTTTAGGCGTTCACGACTATACAACAATCGCAATTGATGGACTTGACGCTGGTGGTGACAGCCAAAAAATCGTTGCTGATGTTGTTGCAACATTACCTACGATTGTGAAAACTTTTTAAACAGTTGCGCGATTGACTTCACGAAAGGAGTGTTAGCTGATGTTAACAAAATATCCATTCCAAGAACTTGGACATTCGAATCACGGTTGGTTGGATAGCCATTTCCACTTTTCGTTTGCTGACTACTATAATCCCAAACGGATGCATTTTGGTGTCCTGCGCGTCATCAATGATGATCTTATTGCTGCCAAAACTGGTTTTGCTCTTCATGGTCACCGTGATATGGAAATTTTATCTTATGTGATTTCTGGCGAACTCACTCATGGGGATAGTATGGGACACAATGAAACACTCCATGCCGGTGAAGCTCAATATATGAGTGCCGGTTCTGGTGTTGAACATAGTGAACATAACTTTGGTACAACGACAGGCCGCTTTTTACAAATTTGGGTGCTTCCTGATAAACAAGGAGTCACTCCACAATATGGTGACTTGCGCATTCCCTTTGATGTCCGTGTTGATCAATGGTTTCATCTGGTTTCACCAAACCCTGCGGCCGCACCAATTACGATGCATCAAGATGTGAACATGCATGTCCTCTACTTACACGCTGGAAACACGGCAACTTATGAAGTTGCTACTGAACGGCAAGCATATGTCATCCAAATCGAGGGTAATGCTCTAATTAATGACACAGTCTCTCTCAGTCATGGAGATGGCTTAGAAGTGATTGAAACTAATTTAACCTATACGGCGCAAACTGACTGTCACGTTTTTGTCATTGAAATGGCCAAACATTAACTGGTTATTTGCCCACCAAAAAAGCTGTGAAGACGAATCGTCTTCACAGCTTTTTTATATACCGACAAGTTGTTAAGCGTTGACGCTCACGACTATATAAATCATGCCATTGTGGTATTGGTACGACAGCTTCAAACTCGCAGCCAGCCGCAAGACACGTTTTGCGTGACGCGAGATTTATTTCATCACAAGTAATAATTACTTCACTCATCTCATGAAGTTTGGCTAGTTGGAACAACAACAAACAGGCTTTCGCTGCATAATGGTTTCCACGGTATTTCGTAAAAACTTCATACCCAATATTTCCACCATAATACGTGTTTTGGTTGTGACCGATCCGTAAATCACAGCGGCCGACAACTTCATCCGTTTGCGTTAAACAAATTGCAAAATGGTACGCCGGCACCCATAATTTTACTTCATCACCAACTTGCGTCTGGCGTAATTTCAAATAAATTTCTGACGTTCGTAACGCTTCCGTCGATAAAAACATGTAACCATCCCCTTTTTTGCTGATTATACCACACGTGCTCATTTTAACAATCAAAAAAATCGATGTTCAAGACGAGTCCGGCTCAT
>JBOFQK010000105.1:0-1747 GCA_051660865.1 Culicoidibacterales bacterium
ACCGCAAAGATTTAGATGCACAGACAATTAGTGAGTTCAATAAATTTTCGCCCGAGAGTATCGATACAACCGATAAAACCGACACCTTAGTCAAACAAATCGGAGATTCTAGACAGAAACTAATTGTGACAACGATTCAAAAGATGGCGAATGCGATTAAAAATCCACGGTATGCGAAAATTATGGATCAATACAAAACGGATCGCGTCGTCTTTATCATTGATGAATGTCACCGTTCGCAGTTTGGTGAGATGCACAAAGCGATAAACTTACACTTTGCGAAGGCCCAATATTTTGGATTTACCGGAACACCGCGCTTTTTTGAAAATCAAAGTCAAGAAGGACGGACGACGGCGGATCTCTTTGAAACGTGTCTCCACACATATTTGATTAAAGATGCAATTAGTGACGGGAACGTCCTTGGCTTCTCAACGGAAATGATTAAGACATTCGATGCAGGGTATGATCCAGATGATGACACGCAAGTTGAAGGGATTGATACGACTGAAATTTTCGAAAATGAAATCCGTTTAGGCAATATTGTCCAACATATTTTACAAAATCATGACGTGAAAACGCGAAATCGTAAGTATACGGCGATTTTCACAGTCCCAAGTATTCAAGTACTCGTGAAGTACTATGATTTATTTAAACAGCATAATGACAAAAATCTCAAAATTGCTGGAATTTTCACCTTTGGTGCCAATGAAGATGCTGAAGGTCGTGATGAACATTCGCGCGATAGTTTAGAACGAATGATTAGTGACTATAATGAGACGTTTAAAACCAACTATACAACTGATACATTTGCGAATTACTTTAGTGATGTTTCTAAAAAAGTGAAACAAGCTGAAATTGATATTCTACTCGTTGTGAATATGTTTTTAACTGGTTTTGATAGTAAATTGTTAAATACCCTATATGTCGATAAAAACTTGAAATATCACGATTTGATTCAAGCGTATTCGCGGACCAATCGAATTGAATCAAGTGAGAAACCATTTGGGAATATTGTCAGCTACCGGAATCTCAAAAAACGAACAGATGATGCGATTCGATTGTTCTCACAAACTGATTCAACGGATGTCGTCTTGATGGAATCAATGGCAACGTATGTCCACCAATGGCAACAAGTCTTTGTGGAATTACAAGCATTAACCCCAACACCAGCAAGTGTGCCAGATTTAATCGATGAAGAACAGCAACTAAAGTTCATTAAATGCTTCCAACAACTCGCGAAATTATTGTTGCGCTTAGAAACTTTCACTGAATTCAAATTTGACGAAGCAGTGTTGGGCTTAAGCGAACAAGCATACCAAGATTATCGCAGCCACTACTTTACATTGTATGAAAATACGAAAAAGTTAAAAGGGCAAAAAGCTTCAGTCTTACAAGATATTGATTTTGTGATGGAAGTAATGTTCCGCGATAAAATCAACGTCCACTATATTCTAGAACTAATCAACCAAATTGATCTTGGTGATACAACGAAGCGTGATTTTGATATTCAAGCGATTTTAGATAAACTCAATAAAAATGAAGATCCACAACTGAAATCGAAAATCGAACTGATTGAGGCATTCTTGCGTCAAGTTGTACCAACGCTCGAAGCGGATGATTCAGTACCAGTACGCTATCAAGAATTTATCCAACAACATCGGATGCATTCATTAGAACAGTTTGCGAATCAAATTGGCTTGGAAACAAATAAAGTGAATACTTATGTGAGTGAATATGAATATTCAGG
>JBOFQK010000106.1:0-1290 GCA_051660865.1 Culicoidibacterales bacterium
GGTTCATTCGGATTTCCGGTACGATACACTTACGACTGTGTCAACGAAGACTGACACTTAATTGCAACATTTAAAACGTGTATTCCACATTAATGGAGTGTGTGTGTTGTGCGTGTGTGAGTGCTCCATTAAACTAAGCGTAATACCGCGACCAAAAGAAGTGCAACAATTTGTTGAACAAGATGTGGACTCCTTACGAGCCATTCGGATTCCAGCCTCCGCTCAATCTACTATGTAAACAAAGGCTTACACTTAAGTGCAAGATATAATTCGTGTATTCCACATTAATGGAGTGTGTGTGTGTTGTGCGTGTGTGAGTGCTCCAAATAAACGAAGCCTAATACCACGACTATAAGAGGTGCAAAAATTTGTTGAACAAGATCGGGAATCGAACCCGTTCCATTCGGATTTCCAGTCGCCACTAAAACTACTATGTAAACAAAGGCTTACACTTAAGTGCAACATATAATTTGTGTATTCCACATTGAACGGTTTTGTGTCTGTGTGTGTCTCTGCAACATATGGACTCGTCATAAAACCGAGCAACAATTTGCTGAGCAAGGTCGGAACTCAAACCCGGGTCATTCGGATTTCCGGTACTATACACTGACGACTGTTTCAACGAAGCCTGACACTTAGTTGCAACATTTAAAACGTTTTTTCCACATTAATGGAGTGTGTGTGTAGGGCTTGTGTGTGTGCTCCAAATGTACTTAGCCTTGTACCGCGACCAAAAGAGGTGTAACAATTTGTTGAACAAGATCGGGACTCGAACCCCAGCCATTCGGATTTCCAGCCGCCGCTCAAACTACTATGCTAACAAAGGCTTACACTTAAGTGCAAGATATAATTCGTGTATTCCACATTGAAGGTGTTTGTGTGTGTGTGTGTGTGTGTGTTTCTCTGCAACAAATGAACTCGTCATAAAACCGAGCACCAATTTGCTGAACAAGTTCGGAACTCAAACCAGGTTCATTCGGATTTCCGGTACGATAAACTTACGACTGTGTCAACGAAGACTGACACTTAATTGCAACATTTAAAACGTGTATTCCACATTAATGGAGTGTGTGTGTTGTGCGTGTGTGAGTGCTCCAAATAAACTAAGCCTAATACCGCGACCAAATGAACTGCAACAATTTTTTGAACAAGATCTGGATTCCTTACGGGCCATTCGGATTCCAGCCGCCGCTCAAACTACTATGCAAACAAAGGCTTACACTTAAGTGCAACGTTTAATTCGTGTATTCCACATTGAACGGTTTTGTGTCTGTGTGTGTCTCTGCAACA
>JBOFQK010000107.1:0-1300 GCA_051660865.1 Culicoidibacterales bacterium
ACTCACAAGGATTAACAACGACAGCAACACGAGTAATTACCGTTAAAGCCGAAGTCATTGAACCAGAAGTGAATACGGCACCAACATTCAGTGGAGTCGCAAACAAAACGATTACTGTAGGTGATACTTTTGATGCGTTAGCAGGCGTGAAAGCGACAGATAAAGAAGATGGTGATTTAACAAGCCAAATCAAAGTTTCTGGAAACGTTGATTCAACAGTCGCAGGAACGTACACATTAACGTATACCGTAACGGATTCAAAAGGGTTAACAACGACAGCAACACGAGTAATTAGCGTTCAAGCAAAACCAGCAGTTGATGGTGATACATTCGAACTCAACAAAGTGTACAACACAGGTGATAAAGTCATTTATAACGGTGTTGAATATACAGCGAAGTGGTGGGTACAAGGTGAATATCCAGATCAATCAGCAGCTTGGGAACGTAAAATTGAAGTGAACCCAGATGGAAGCCAAGATTACGTTGCAGGTAGCACGTACACTGAAGGCATGATTGTTAACTATAATGGTGAGCAATACAAAGCGAACTGGTGGACGCAATCAGTACCAGGAAGTGATTCATCATGGACGAAGCTTTCAAACAACGGTGGCAACACTGGTGGTGAAACAACAGGCAATGACTATGTACCAGGTGGAACATATGTTGCAGGTGATATCGTAACGTACCAAGGTGCGCAATATAAAGCAAACTGGTGGACACAATCATTACCAGGATCAGATTCATCATGGACAAAACTATAAACTAAAAACTGGGGGCACAATTCTGATGGAAATGTGCCCCCAGTTTTTTTCGTTATTAGGAGCAGTTTAAACGCTTAGCCACTTCACCAGAAATCTTAATCTCAAAATAAATGCATTTGAAATTGAAAAAAGTCATGGAATCAGCAATGAAATTGTTGCGAAACGATTAAAAATATAAGAATTTATCAACAAAGTGGTTAAAAAAACATTTTTTACGATTGTTTATTTGTTGTTTTTTGGTAAAATAAAGACAGCGATTTCAAAAAAACGTGGGGATTAGCGCAGTAATAGTGAAAATACGCGGTGTAATCGTGAGTTTGTCGAGTAGCAGAACAAGCCAACGGTGAGGGATACCTGGTTAAAAACGCAAGAGTGCTGTCGTTCAAGGTGGTCAGTGATCAAATAAGTAAGTTTCTAATGGGATAAAAAAAGAACTTTCTTTTTAATTTTTCATGAATTCAACATGGAAAAAACGAAAAAACAGTGTAAAATAGAGATATACGAAAAAAATGTAAGTGTAAGGGAAGATGAGAGAGATG
>JBOFQK010000108.1:0-2521 GCA_051660865.1 Culicoidibacterales bacterium
CTCAAGTGGAAAGTTTGCATGTGAGAGCGCTAATGGATGCAATTCACTGTTTAAACCATCCCATAATGTTAAAAGTGCTGCACTCGTTAGCTTTGGATTTTGTAACACCGCAGTTTGCAAGGCTAGATTTTCTGTTGCAAAGAGCGTAAATAAGCTCGATTCAGGTGTCTGGCCATTTTTGGCGACCGCTAGCTGGATGTCTAAATTGTCATCCATTGTTAAAATTTCAAGCAAGTTCGGAGCGGTTTTTGGATACAGTGCAACCCGTTTCCGAATGAGCGGATCGTCACTTTTTGTGAGCAACGCTAACGTTTTAGGTGCCACACTCCCAAGCCAATCTATCATAAAAATTCACTCCTCTATTTAAATATTTCGATAACTTTTAGTATTTTTTTAAAATAAAGCGCATTCATGCGCAGTTTCATTATAACAGATTCACTAAAAAAATGCTAAGTAAAACCATACTGCATTTTTACTTAATTTTACTAAAGGAGTTTTTTGACAAATCGCTAATTTTTTTAGCAAAAACATCAGTTTTTTGTGCAAAAAAATTGACATTCTGATTATAATAATTTATATTATTATAATGAAATAAAAGGAGTGCTGATTTTGCGACAAAGTTATTTTAGTAATTTACTTGGAATTTTAATTGGCGTCAATCTAATCCAACTACTTGTTTCCATTGCAACTGTTACGGTTACAACTTCATTGTTTTGGCAATTAACATCGCTTTCGCTTATGTTTGCCTATATTTACTTATGGGTCTTATTAATAAATAAAGCCTTACAAGAACAACGATTATTGTTTTTGTTAGGGAGTATCGCATACTGGTTCATTTTAGCTAGTATCATTTTCTTGACGCGCAGTGAACTGATTCCTGTTGCGCTTGGGACGATTCAAATTTTCTTAATTGGCTTGCCATTTTCACCATTGTATTTCCCCGAAGGCTATACCGCACTGTATTTACTTTGTGGGGTGATGGTGCTTTGGAATACAACTAGTGCTGTGACAGTTATTAAGCAGCAACTAGTCACTAAAAACCAGTAAAAAAAGCTCGAGTGCTATGACTTGAGCTTTTTTTTCGTTTATTCTGTTTATTCCCACGTTTGACCGGCTGGTAAAATTAAATCAACGACAACGAGTGAGGTCACAACATCAGCGAGTGGTTGACCGGCAATTTTAAATTGTGCTAACGCATCGGCTAACGTCGCAAAGGTTTTGCGAGTACTGACACGTCCTTTTTCAGCTAACACGAATCCGTTCGCAGTATGTTCGATTAAGAATGTTTGTTGCTGATAACGGCAAACAAGATCGAAGTCTTTATTCATCACGTCGGTAAATTCTGCAACACTTTCAAATTGAACTGGTAGTGCTTCTAAATGATCAAGCAGTTTTTCAAGTTCAAGACCTAATGCGTTTGGGTTCCCCTCGCTATCACTATTAGCAGCAAAAGCGGCTGTGACGTGTGCGACTAAGGCTTCAATATCGGCATCTGTGTACGCATCAGCGGCTAAGTCTTTGGCACCTGCGGCTAAGGCTAATTCTTTTTGGCGTGGCGTTAAATATACTAATTCTTTCATGAAAATCATCCTTCCTGATTAGGTTTTGCTTTTATATTATACACACTTCACTTGAGTTTCGCAATTATTGTGTCGCTACATTGACTAAGTTCCCGAAAAATTACTAGTTAAACCTGAAAAGTGCTTGACGCTGAGTGGGAAACTCGTTATGATGAGCGCACAAAAAATCAACTCACTAGGGGGAAGTCAGCATGCAAACTCTCAAACAAGCAATGATTATCCAAGCACCAATCACGACGATTTGGGCAGCAATTATTCACCACCGCCACTTTGCGACGTGGAGTCGTGTCTGGCATGAACAGTCACATTTTAGTGGGACGTGGCAACTGGGCGCACAACTGCAATTTAGCGACGGGACTGCCGGTGTCGTCGCAACTGTCACTACGTATGATTTTCCGCAGACGATTGGCTTACAATATACTGGGGTGATTGAAGATGGTGAAGTCGTTACGACTGGTCCAAATGCTGAGTTATGGTGTGCAATGACGGAAGCGTATACGTTTCAGCAGCTCAATCTAGTAACAACGCGCTTTGAAGTGACGATGAATTGTCGTGACGATCTGTATCTCGCATTCGAGCAAATGTGGGCACAAGGTTTAATCGCGCTCAAGCACTTTTGCGAACAACCAGCTAGTTTACCTGAACTAACAATTGGGACAACTTTTAATTATTCGTGTAAACAAGCGTGGTATCATTGGCTCAACCTAGAGTCAATCACAGTTTGGAATCATGCGAGTGCGGATTGGTATTGTCCAAAAGCGGTGCATGATTTCCGCGTTGGTGGTACTTTTAGTTACACGATGGCAGCCAAAGATGACAGCTTCCAATTTGATTTTTCGGGAATCTTCACTGAAATTGTGCCTGAACGCTATCTTGCTCTCTTACTCGATGATGGTCGACGCGTGCACATCCATTTTATCCAAGATGGTGAACAACTCCAT
>JBOFQK010000109.1:0-2726 GCA_051660865.1 Culicoidibacterales bacterium
AAGCGAAAAGGCGCCGGTTGCTCACATAATTCGCAGCGTCCCTTTGCGCGGGCTAAAATTGCCGCTTTCACGTACGGATTTCGCGTCCATTCTTGGCGCATTCGCAACTTTGGGCGACTGATGAACTGCTCAGCCTTCAGCGCTAGGTGATCATAATCACTCCCGCTTGTTCCTTGTTCGGGCTCTTGATTGGCAACTAGTTCCAACAAGGCTTCAATGTGTGAAGCCTCAAATTCCAGTGACTGCGGAGCAAAACTTTGCCATAACTTCGTTTCCAGTAATGGTGGCACGACTACGTTGCGGCCTAACCACTTCGGACTCGGTTGGAACTGTTCATCACTTTGTAATAAATACACTAGCTGTTGGGCATACGTTTTCGCAAGTTGCTCATGCGCACACGGAAGGCACACAATTTGGCAATGCGTTTGTAAATAGTCATCAATTGCGGCTTCATCAGCTAATTGTTGGCGAAGATAAGCCCGCAGCGTATTTTGTGCATGCCCATAGAAAATTTGCCGCCAACGTTTGGCACAATTACCACTATAGCCAACATAAACAATCCGAGCAGCCGTAAAGTAACCTTCAGTTGGATCAAGGACGATAATTAAACCAGCTTGCGGTAACGTTTCAACCGCTAAGGGCAAACTCGCCTTTGGCAATTGATTTAGTAATTGGTGGAGCAATTGCGTGTACTGACTTTTCATTTTTTCACACCTTTCAAATTTGTCTTTTTGTCCTTCTTAGTCATTATACAAGACAAAGCGTTAAATTCGAACTGTTTTTTAGTGATTTGACATCAAAAACTCACGAAAACTTTGCACTTGACTTGGAGTTAACTCCAAGGTGTATACTAAGTTTATTCGCTTCAGGTGAATAAAAAAAGGAGGATCTGATTATGAAAAAAACGTTATATTTAATGCGCCATGGTCAAACGCGCTTCAATGCGCTCAAAAAAATTCAAGGTGCTTGTGATTCACCATTAACTCCCGAAGGAATTGAACAAGCAATTTGTGCAAAAAACTACTTCTTACATGCCGGGATTCATTTTGATGCTGCCTATTCATCAACACAAGAACGCGCCAGTGATACGCTTGAACTCATCACTGCCACGCCTTACACTCGTGTCAAAGCATTAAAAGAATGGGATTTTGGTCGCTTCGAAGGCGAAAGTGAAGCCTTAAATCCAAAAGTCAGCGCGAACACACCGCATTATGGTGCCTATTTTGTCCCTTACGGTGGTGAAGCGTTTGAAACCGTGCAAACCCGAATGGATACCGCTCTGCGCTCGATTATGGAAAGTGACAGCGCAAAGACAGTGCTCGCTGTCAGTCACGGTGGCGCCTGTTATAGCTTTTTTCTCAAATATAACACCCGCGAAGATCTCACCGGTCCCTTCAGTAACTGCTGTATTCTGAAATATGAATATGAAGATGCCAACTTCAAGTTCTGCGAACTCATACATCCTTGCTAGCCAAAGAAACACTGTTTTCAGACGGAAAGCTCGTCGTTTCATCATGAACACGACAAATTCCTTGATTTTTTTACCATTTTTAAATTTTTTGCTTGTTATTCGCTAAAATCATAGGGTATTCTTTCACCATATCTTGAATAAAGTTTATATATTCATGATGAATGAATATGTTAAAATAAGGTGACACATTCAAACAAGGAGGTTTCCTTATGATTCAACTTTTACTTAGTCAAAATAATTTTGACAGTGATTGGGCGAAACGGGCACTTATCCCGTATTTAAAACCAACAACAAAAGTGTTAATTTTACCTTTTGCTTTTAGTTCTAAACTGTTAAAAACTTCGCGTGATTGGGAACAAAGCTACGGCAAAAAAGGCACATATTATCGTGATATCGTATCTCCATTTTTACATTATGGGATTTTCGAAAGCGATATTAAATGGGTCAACTATTTTGAAGATTCAACCGAGAAAATTATTGAAATGATGCAAAAATGTGATATCGTCTTTTTACCAGGTGGGCTTCCACAGCCACTCCAAGAACGCATTATCCGCAAAGAATTAGTGACTGCACTCCAAACGATTCCGAAAATGATTATCGGGGTGAGCGCTGGTGCGCTAGTGCAGTTACCAAGCTATTCCGTTTCACCTGATCGCAAGTTCCGCAAATTTGAAGCGTTAACTGGATTAGGGCTTGCACCGTTACCATTCTTTATCGAAGTTCACTACTCGGCAACTGATCGCCAACTCGAATTTATTCGTTCGGCACTCAAAGAGTCAACGCCACTCGTCTACGCAATTTCTAATAGCGGTGGTCTCTTAGTCGAAAATGGCCATGTCAAAGAACTCGGAAAAGTAACCCGCTTTCACCGCAAATAACAAAAAACCAGTTTCACACCTCTGAAACTGGTTTTTTCATTTGTTTAATCGCCGACACTTAAACGGAACAAGATTTTATCAGCCATTGGCTTCCCACCAAGTTTCTCATAAAAAGCAAGCGAACTCGTATTGCTCGTTAAACACGTCCATTCAATCCGCCCATAATGATGTGCGTCTGCGAAAGCTTGTAATTGCGTGAAAATCGCTTTTCCCAAACCAAGTCCGCGAACATGCTCATCGAGATACAAATCTTCTAAAAATAACGTGACTTTGCCTAAATAGGTTGAAAACGTTTTGCTGACGACAACAAGCCCAACGCACTCGTCCTTGTAGTCCACTAAAAACGCTTGCGCAGCTTGTTCGACAAACAACGCGTG
>JBOFQK010000110.1:0-1681 GCA_051660865.1 Culicoidibacterales bacterium
AACCTCATCGCCATTCATCAGCGTAAGTGAACTATTTCCAATGGAGGTATTATTATGTTGAATGACGCAAAAAAAACAGACCTTTTCCATGAATACTATAAGAAATGGATTATCATCTACAAAGAAGGCGCAATTCGTCCGGTAACAATGGCAAAATATGCAATGACTCACGCTTGGCTTGAGCGATTGGTCCCAGATTTGATGATTTGTGATCTTGACCGCCTTACGTACCAACAACTATTGAACACTTATGCGCTTGAGCATGAACGCCAAACAACGATGGATTTTCATCATCAGCTAAAAGGGGCGATTGCCGATGCGGTTGATGAAGGCTTGATTGATCGTGATCCAACCCGAAAAGCAATTATCAAAGGGAAAGCTCCACGAATTAAGAAACCAAAGTATTTGAATCAATTTGAGCTTCACACCTTGCTCACAACGTTAAATCTTCAAGATGAAGTAAACTGGGATTGGCTCATTTTACTAATTGCTAAAACAGGTTTACGCTTTTCGGAAGCGCTTGCGTTGACTCCGAGTGATTTTGACTTTGCCCATCAAATTCTAACAGTAAATAAAACTTGGGATTATAAAGCTCATCATGGCTTTTCACCAACGAAAAATCAATCGTCAATTCGGAAAATCCAATTAGACTGGCAAACAATCATTCAATTTTCGCAGCTCACAAAAGATTTACATCCAAACAAACCGATTTTTGTACGAGAAGATCAGAAAATCTATAATTCAACAGTGAATGATATTTTAGCTCGCCACTGCCAACAAGCAAACGTACCGATTATTTCCATTCATGGCTTACGACATACCCACGCTTCACTCTTACTCTTCGCTGGTGTTTCCATTGCAAGTGTGGCTCGCCGGCTTGGCCATGCAAGTATGACAACAACGCAAAAAATTTATTTGCACATTATCCAAGAACTAGAGAATGCCGATATCGACATCGTGATGCGATCACTTTCAGGATTAAGTTAATAAAAAAGGAAGTAATTAACCTTTACTTCCTTACTTCATATTAAACACGCTAGCTTTCATTCACTTACGCTGATTAATGGTGATTATACAACTATATCTTAAAACTACTCCTTCTTACCGATTGAGTAGTTTTTTGTATTAAACCCGAAAATTAGACAAATAATTGCTATAATAACATTTCCACCTCGTAATTGGATGCATAAACTTACTTTTTTCATGTATACTTTTCACTTGCGAGTCATTTGTAATCATGATATACTCAAATAGAAAAGAACGCAGTGCGACAACACTCCGTTCTAATACAGCCCATCAATATGGTGGCTAAGTAAGGTAACAAAAATAGTCATCGCAAACTTCGCTGGTATGGATGGCTATTTTTGTTTGTTATGTTTTACAAGTGTAATGATTACAGAAATAGCTGTTAACATAACTGCTATTTCCGCAATCAAGTCTGTAATCGTACTAATCAGTAAAATTACATCTTGCATGAGGCGGCTCCTTTCATAAAGAAGGAGTCGCCTTTTGTCATAATTCACAAAAATAAGATGAAGTATTCATCGGCATCACTCCCCTTAAAAGATCGAGTTTAGCCACCATCGTAACCGACTGCTTGTATATTATACCATATTTTTAGTTGGTTTGACAATCAATGATAAGCTACTAAAATCTTTGCTTAGACAAACATTTGCTGCAA
>JBOFQK010000111.1:0-1034 GCA_051660865.1 Culicoidibacterales bacterium
TTGAAACTGGGATTACGTATTTAATTTTAGAAACGCATACGATGTATGAAAAACAGTTGCCAAATATCCGCGCTCTTTTCCCGGGGGTGAACATTGATTTCATCGTTGGGGCGGAAACATTTGATCTAGAATTACGCAACAAGTTAAATAAAGGTCATGGACAACGCACTATTGAAGACTATGTCAAACACTACGAGTGGACTAACCTGTTATTTGGTTTTGAGGAAGAACATGCACTTGAGCGCTTAGCCAAAGATGTCCACCTTGCGCTTGCACACTTCAAACGTTTTACGATTTGTATTTTCTGTGATAATGATACGCCGATTAAACGTGATCAAGCGTTAATTGATGCCTTTTATGACTCAGAATTATTTACGTTTTTAACAACGGATCCAGCTGCGCGTTACCAATGTGAAATTTTAGATGATTGTGATGTGCGCGCACCACATACAATTGATGGCGTAGGAGGAATTGCCGAATGACAAATGAATTTTTATTTTTAATCTCGATTTTCTTTTATTTAGGAACTGTGCTCGTTGCTTACCGCTTGTTCGGGAAAACTGGACTTTTCGTCTGGTCGGCAGTCGGCGTCATTTTAGCGAACATTGAAGTTATCAAAATGGTGACGATGTTTGGGATGAGTGTCACACTTGGGAATGCATTATATGCGAGTACGTTTGTCGTGACTGATATTTTAAGTGAAAACTACACGAAAGCTGATGCGAAAAAAGCCGTAAATATTGGGTTATTTGTAACAATTACGTGGGTGCTCGCAACTCAAGGGATTTTAGCGTTCGTACCGAACGAACTCGACTTTATCCAACCAGCGTTTGAACAAATGTTTGGGTTAATGCCACGGATGGCGTTAGCGGGAATTTTCACGTATGCAGTTGTGCAACGGCTTGATGTCCATTTGTACCATGCTTGGTGGCAATTGACGGATAAAAAGTTTGGGACTGGTGCCAAATATATTTGGATTCGCAACAATGGTTCAACGTTAATTAGCCAATTATTCGATACGATTATTTTCACGG
>JBOFQK010000112.1:0-1197 GCA_051660865.1 Culicoidibacterales bacterium
GAGTTAGGGATTGAAGCCGTGATTGAGCCTCACTGCTATGCGGTGACAACTGATGAACATCCAACAGCAGTAGTGGAATTACATTTTTATCGAGTTGAGCACTTTAGTGGTGAGCTCACTTTACATGAACATGAGGCGAGCAAGTGGTTGAAACCAAGTGAATTGGGCACAGTTGAGTTTGCCCCGGCAGATATTGAAGTTGTCAAACAGATGCAAATGGAGGCGGAATAATGGCAGAACAGGAATATAGTCAATTACGAGAAAGTGTTGAAATTGGTTTTTTTGATGCGAATTATTCTGGTGTGGGAACTGAGCAATATTTACCACAGTTATTAACGAATAATGAGCAAGCAGCAAAAAAAGTCGCCGATCAATTAATTCGGGAATTGAAACAAGCACAGCATTTTTGGTTTTCAGTTGCGTTTATGACGACGAGTGGGATTGCGGTACTAAAGCAAGAACTTGCCGAGCTTGGTAAAAAAGGGATTCAGGGAAAAATTTTAGTTTCGCAATATCAAAATTTTACGCAACCACAAGCATTACGTGAAATTTTAAAATTACCGAATGTCGAATTGCGAATTGCAACGACTGGGAAT
The DNA here is from genome assembly GCA_051660865.1 of Culicoidibacterales bacterium. Lineage (GTDB taxonomy): Bacteria > Bacillota_I > Bacilli_A > Culicoidibacterales > ZOR0006 > ZOR0006. Next base: position 597 of record JBOFQK010000112.1, read on the forward strand.
TATCATGCGAAAGGATATTTATTTGATCAAGCCGAAAGTTACACGCTTATTGTTGGGAGTAGTAATTTCACTGCGAATGCATTAACTCAGAACCAAGAATGGAACTTAAAAGTCGTAACAACGAAAGTTGCTAAATTAGCTCATGAGGCATTAGCAGAATTTGAAATGGTATTTGAACAAGCAACGGTTGTGACTGAGCAATTTATTGCTGATTATGAGCAAATTTACCACCAAACATCAAACAATTGGCAAGCGGTGGTTCGTCCATCGCAGTCATCCCAAGAGTTACAGCCAAATAAAATGCAAACGCAAGCGTTACGTGCAATTGATCGATTATATGATCAAGATGAAAAGCGGGCACTGCTTGTTTCAGCGACTGGAACGGGGAAAACCTATTTATCGGCTTTTCATGTCCGGAAAAAAAAGCCAAAGCGATTTTTATTTCTTGTTCATCGTGAAACCATTGCTCGTGCAGCCAAAGAAAGTTTTGCTAAGGTATTAGGTAGTGAATTTTCATTGGGATTGTACACTGGAACGCAAAAAGATGATGCCGATTATTTATTTGCAACGATTCAAACGATGTCGATTGCTGAACATTTGA
>JBOFQK010000113.1:0-43202 GCA_051660865.1 Culicoidibacterales bacterium
CACTTTTTTATAGTCACCTTCCACAGCGAGACTAATACTCATTTGTTCTACTGTTGTTGTTGTCGTCGCTACCTCTGTGCCACTATCAACTGAACTATCAGTAGTTGTTGAATCTTCAGTCTCTAGTACCGGTGTTCCGCCTTGTTCATCACCTTGATATTGATCAATATACTGCTGTAAACTACTTGTTTGATTTTGAGCACCTTCTGTTGGATTCACAACTACACCTACAACTGTTTCGTGTGTAAAATCCAGTTTTGACGTCAATTGATGGTCAATCAACAATTTATTCAAATCCAAAATAATTTGTTCTTGATCGAGCTGTTGATAATAACCAGTTGTCATTTGTGATACTTCTAAAGCCAACCGTTGTTGTTCAATTTTTTTCGACTCAAGCGAGGCAACTGTTGCTTCATATTCTTGGAGTTGTTGTTCTAGTGCCACTTTTTCTTGGGTTAAACTTTGATTTTTAATTTGCTGCGGTTTAAATGCAAATTGATAATAACCTAGACCAAGCAATAAAATTGCAATAATACTTAATAATAATTGTTCTTGCTTACTAATTTTCATTTACGCCACCACCAATCTGACATTGAACTTGGAAATTAAAGGCTGTACCATCACCGCTTGTTGGCTGAATTGTACTAATGTAGACGTCACTAAATACACCTAACGCCTTGAGATTATACTGAAATTCGGCAATTTCTTGGCGTGTCACTGCTTGAGCATTAATCGTAACGACACTTGCATTTAACGTCAATTGATCTAAGATAATTGTTTTTGGCATAATTTTTGAAATTTCTAAAAGATACTGGGTCACATTTGCATCTTTTTGATTAATCGCTGAAATTGCGGTTGCGACTTCAGTGTTCAGTTGATTTAAAATTGTCAACTCTTGTGCTAACTGTTGAGTCTCTGCTAATTGCTCTTGGATTTCGGGATTATTCAAAGTTATTTCGAGTTCAGTAATTTCAGTTGATAATTGCCAAGCTTGATAAACTAAAACTGAACTTAACACCGCCATAAGCATGACAGCTATAATAACAAATGCAATTGGTTTTAGCTTCCGGTTTTCTTGTTCTTGTTTCTGGTAATGGTCAAAAAAGTTAATATCTTGCATCATCTAATCCTCCACTCGAATGAGTGAGCTAATTGCATTCACATAGCTCGTAATTTGGGTTGCTTGTTCTGTTTTTGAGTGAATTTCAAGTTTATTTATTGTTGTAATTGGTTGAACTGGGATTTTAACAGCTGCTTCTAAGTACGGAGCTAAACCCTTAATTTGTGCCCAACCTCCATAAATGAAAATCATTTCTAGTTGCTTAGTATGATTGTTATTGCGATAAAATTGTATAAACTTTTCAATTTCATAGATTAATTGATCGATATTGTGTTTAACTTCTGGATGTTCACTCGCAAATTCTGGGTTACTGATATCTAATTGTTCTTGTTTATAATTCAATACTTGCTCGTTTTTCAGCCCTTCATGTCGTAACGCTTCATCAATCACTTGACAGCCACTACGAATGAGTCGGGTAAAATCAATTTTCCCTTGGTGATAAATACTTAAATTAATATTTTTTTGTCCCAAATCAAGGAATGCAATCGTTTGCTTGTTTGCTGTTCTTACTTCATTTATTTGCGAAAAAGCAATCAACTTTCGCAACGCAATTAATGGTAATTCAAGCGCGTATGGATTTAAATTCGCATGTTTTAATAACTGGTAATAGGTGTTTAACATCCGTTCCGGAAAAGCCGAAACAAACACCCGCACTTTTCCTTGCTCATCTTCGTCTTCAGTCAATAAATAACGTATTTGATAATCAGCTAAGTTAATTGGTAAATATTGTTGGAGTTCATAACGAATAACCGTTTCTAACTCTTCGGCCTCAACTTTTGGAATATATAAATCACGATTAATAATTTGTGAAGAATTTACCGAAATGATTGCATCTTTTGTCTTGATTTTACGATGAACTAACCCGTCAGCAATAATGGTTGCGATCCGGCTTTCATTTAAAAGTTTTCCATCATCAAAACATCCATTTGGCATTGGTAACTCAAAGACATGTTTCAGCAAAAATTTTTGCGTTTGACTATCAAAACGCCCACTAACAATTTTCATCCATGCTGTTCCTAAATCAACAATGACTAGGTCTTTTTTCATTGGTTTTTTCTTCGGCTTTTTCTTCACTTTTGACACATCTACTTGTTCACCGCGGAAATAACTCCCGATATCTTTTAAATCCAATTTAAGTAGTGTTTGTATATCAACATTCTTCATCAATTGCTCTCTCCCTACATCGCTCCGTACATTTCAAACATTGGTGTCATAATCGCAATCACGATAAATCCAATAATTGCTGCCATAACTAAAATCAAAATAGGTTCAACTAGTGCAACCGTAACTTCAATTTGATGATCTAATTCTTCTTCATAAAAATCAGCAGTTTTCTCTAAAATTTCATCGATTGAACCCGTCTCTTCACCGATTTTGACCATTGACGTTAACATTGATGGAAAAGCATGACTTTCACGAATTGCTTCACCAAAGCCCTCACCCTTAGCGACTTGTTCACGAATATCCATGATTTTCTCTTCAATTATGACATTTTTAATAACTGTTGAAACTAATTCTAGTGCTTGCATCATTGGAATTCCACTTGCAGTTAGCACCGCCATCGTGCGAGTGAAACGCGCAACAATAATTTTTTGATTCAAAGCCTTAACAATTGGTGCAGTTAATTGTAGCTTCGCAAAAAGTGGTTTTCCAACTGGTGTTTTAGCGAAAATTCGTAATCCGATTACTGATAACACAGTTAAAAGTCCTAAAATAAGTCCATTTTCAATTAAGAAATCACTAATTGCGATTAACAACTGCGTCGTCCAAGGTATTGCTACCCCATTATCAATGAAAATACTTAAGAAAGTTGGCAAAATATATGTCAGCAAGAAAATTACCACTGTAATAGCAACAACGCCTAAAATGATTGGATAAATCATTGTCGACTGAATTTTTTTATTAATTTTATTGTCTTTAATGTATTGATTTGCCATTCTTAGCATAATTGCATCTAAATTTCCTGTTGTTTCTCCAACTTCAATCATACTGACAAGTAATGGTGGAAATACCTTTGTTTCCTCGCGCATTGCTTCTGAAAGTGACTCTCCTTTATTAATGCGCTCATTCACTGCTGTAATTGATTGGCGTAAACGCTTATTCGGTAATTCTTCGGCTAAAATATCTAATGCAATATTGATATTGACTCCTGCGTGAAGCATTGTATAAAATTGGCGACAAAAAATTGCAATATCTTCTAATCCAACTTTATCAAAACTACCAAGTTGAAAGTCAGGGCTTTCCACAATCTTTTCCACAAGAAGTGGATAATACCCATTACTCGTCATCATCATCACAACATCATTTTCAGTTGCCGCTTCAAAAACACCGCTAATTTTCTCGCCACTTGTTGTTCTTGCCCGATATTTAAATTTCGCCATCTTCTTACCTCTCCTTTGTTACGCTAAGACAATTGTCAATAACTGCTCTACTGTCGTTTGACCGGCTAGAACAAGTTGACGGCATTCATCAGCTAATGTCGTCATCCCTTCTGTAATTGCAAGTTTTCGCAATTGATCAGGTGTTGCTTGAGCTGCGATTGCTTGGCGTAATTTTTCATTCATTGTCAAAATTTCATAGACACCCATTCGGCCATAATAACCGAGGTTGTTGCAATGTCCACAGCCAGTACCTTCAAATAGCGTTAGTGATTGATCTAGCGGTTGCTGTAACAACACTTTTTCTCGCTCGGTTGCTTCACGTCCGACTGCACAGTGTGAACAGGTTTTTCGAACTAGTCGTTGAGCGATAATTCCCGAAACTGATGATGTAAGTAAATATGGTGCAATTCCCATATCTTGGAGTCGTAAAATTGTTGAAGGCGCATCATTCGTATGTAATGTGCTTAATACTAAATGTCCGGTAATTGCTGCACGAATTGCAATTTGCGCTGTTTCCTCATCACGAATTTCTCCAACCATGACAATATCTGGATCTTGACGTAAAACACTTCTTAAACCACTCGCAAAAGTTAAATTTGCTTTCGTATTGACACTAACCTGATTCAATCCTTCAACAATAAACTCAACCGGATCTTCAATCGTAATAATATTCGTTGCCGTTTTGTTCATTTCATTTAACATCGTATATAATGTTGTCGATTTTCCTGAACCTGTCGGACCGGTAACTAGAATGACTCCATGTGGTGTGGCCATTAAATCATTTAATTTCACTAAATTCCTCGGACTTAATCCGAGTTCAGCTTTATCGGTTTTTAGGTTATTACGATTTAAAATTCGAATAACAATTTTTTCACCATAGACAACCGGTAAAATTGAAACTCGTAAATCAACATCTTGACGATTAATTTTCGTAATAATTCGCCCATCTTGTGGCGCTCGCTTTTCAGCAATATTTAAATTCGCCATAATTTTAATTCGTGTTACTAACGCGGCTAAACTTTCAATTTGTAGTTCATTCATCGTCTGTAGCACACCGTCAATCCGATAACGAATCCGAATTTTAAATTCAAATGGTTCAATATGAATATCTGAAGCTCGCATCTCGACCGCATTTTTGAAAAGATAATCAATCATTTTAACAATCGGTGAACTTTTGATATCCTCTAAACCATCATCCGTTGTTACGACTGATTTCGTTAGTCGATTTTCTTCAACTAACGCTTCCGCCGCTAAAAAAACTTGTTCACTTGAATAGTGGATTTGTGTATAACGTTGAATTTCATTTTTGCGACTGATGAATGTTTCAATTTCAAATCCCGTTGAAATTGCTAAATCATCAAGGGCATAAATATTTAAAGGATCGACCATTGCAACTTGGATTTTATTTTCATCAAACCCAAATGGAATCAGTGTGTATTTTTCACACAATTGTTCGGGAACTAATTTTAAGACTTTACGATCAAACTCAATTTCACCAAGTTCAATCGCGGTAATTCCTGTTTGTTGAACAACCGCTTGAATGATTTCATCTTCAGTAATCATTGCTAGGTCAATCAATACCTCTCCTAGTTTTTTCCCTGCTATTTTTTGTACATGTAATGCTTTTGATAAATCATATTGTGAAATTTTCCCTGCATCAATTAATAAGTCACCTAATCGTTTTTTTTGTTGCCCGATTGCCATATTTTCAACTCTCTTCCTCTTCTGTTTTTCCTATAAAATTAAAATCGTTGCCAATAAAATAAATGGGGTAAATGCTACCGTCGTCTCCCACGTCAGTTTCTGCATTATCAATAAATAAAATCCATATAGACCACCGAGTAAACTAGCTAAAATAATTAACTGTAAGAATTTAGTACTACCAACTAAAAAACTGCATCCAATTAAAAAGAAAACATCTCCACTACGAATTACAGCTGTTTTCCACGCTAAAATTGCTATTACAAGCTGACTAATCACTAAAACAATCAAATCTACTCCACTTATTTGTGTTAATATCCAATAAAACACACTACATACTAATAGCCCAAAATTAAGCACATCAAATACTTGCTGTTCTTGCCAGTCATTCCAAGCATTTAAAGTAGCAAACCATAATCCAATCATTAATAAAAAATTTCCCTTTTGCCATTGAAATATATTAACCAAAAGGCCTATTCCTAATAAAAAAAACATGAATAAAGACAGTGATGGTTGGTTAACTTGTTCATGGTTTTGTCTGTGTAATTGCTTTAATAACCTTCTTCCTATTCATCCAGCATTTAATATAAATAGAGTTATTCCTAATTGATACATCAGCTGAAAGCTCCCCTCAGTAAAAAAAAAATCGCTTACTTTAATGATAGCATATCGATAATTTCTTTTACATGTTTATTTATTTAAAAATTACTTTTAATAAAACAGAAAAAATGCACCTTTTACGGTGCATTTTTTAATTTATTACCACTTAGCTGATTTTAAATAAATCATTAAAATTGAAATGTCAGCTGGATTTACCCCACTAATTCGACTCGCTTGGCCAATCGTTAATGGCCGAATTTCAGCTAATTTTTGCCGAGCTTCATTTGCCAAGTTTGGTACCGCTGCATAATCAAGCGTTGCTGGAATTCGTTTACTCTCTAAATCCTTCACTCGTTCCGCTTGACGCATTGCTTTCGTAATATAACCTTCATATTTAATTTGAATTTCTACTTGTTCGATTACCTCTGGAGTTAAATGTGCTGGAATTGGCACTAATGGTGCTAAATGACGATATTCAACTTCAGGACGTTTCATCAATTCAGCTAGGCTAATTCCATCACGAATTGGTGTTGTTGGAATGCTCGCCAAATACTCATTGATTGCTGCTTTTGGTGTAATTCGTAACGTTTGTAAACGTGCTAACTCCATTTCGATCATTGCAACTTTCATCGCAAATTTTTCCTGACGAGCTTGATCAATTAGTCCAATTCGATTCCCATGTGGTCGTAAACGTAAATCGGCATTGTCATGACGTAGCAATAAACGATATTCTGCACGCGAAGTCAATAAGCGATATGGTTCATCTGTTCCTTTCGTCACAAGATCATCAATTAAGACACCAATATACGCTTCATCACGGCGGAGTACAAGTTGTTCTTCACCACGAACTTTTAAAGCCGCATTAATTCCAGCAATTAAACCTTGACCAGCCGCTTCTTCATAACCACTCGTTCCGTTCATTTGGCCCGCACTAAATAATCCCGAAATTTTCTTTGTTTCTAACGTTGGCCACAATTGCGTTGGCACAATCGCATCATATTCGATTGCATAAGCATATCGGATAATTTCACAGTCTTCCAATCCAGGTAATGATCGTAACATTTTCTCTTGGACATCATGCGGCATACTCGTTGAAAACCCTTGAACATAAATTTCAGGTGAGTGTTTACTTTCTGGCTCTAAGAAAATTTGGTGCCGTTCTTTATCAGCAAAACGAACAAGTTTATCTTCAATTGACGGACAGTAGCGCGGCCCTGTTCCTTCTACCATTCCCGAATACATTGCTGATTCACCAAGGTTTTCATTGATAATCACATGTGTTTCTGGCGCTGTATACGTTAAATAACATGGTAATTGTTCCGCTGGATCTTTCGCCTCTGATAACGGCGTGTCAAATGAGAACGTTCGAATGACATCATCACCGGGCTGAATTGTCGTTTTATCATAATTAATACTTTTTGCCGCAACTCGTGCCGGTGTACCAGTTTTTAATCGGAATAACTCTAAGCCTAACTCGCGAAGATTTGTCGATAAACCAATACTTGAACGTTGACCACTTGGTCCTCCATCCGTTGCAGTATGACCAACTAAAATTTGTGATTTTAAATATGTTCCCGTTGTTAAAATAACTGTTTTAGCTTCGATACGATCACCAGTTTCTAGCTTGACACCAATTACTGTATCATTTTCAACTAAAATTTCTTCAACCATTGCTTCTAATACAGCTAGGTTTTGTTGTTGTAAAATTGTTTCTTGCATTGCTTGTGGATACTCAATTTTATCTGCTTGTGCTCGTAATGACCAAACCGCGGGACCTTTTGATAAGTTCAGCATTTTCATTTGAATATTTGTTTTATCAGTATTGCGCCCCATTTCTCCACCAAGTGCATCAATTTCGCGAACAACAATCCCCTTTGCTGGTCCTCCAATTGACGGATTACACGGCATATGTGCAATCATTTCAATACTACCAGTAATCATCAATGTTTCTAATCCCATTCGTGCTGGTGCAAGTGCTGCTTCACATCCGGCATGGCCTCCACCAATAACAATAACATCATATTTTTTCATTGTATTTCTCCTCTCCGATTCACTTTTTCGATCTCACCGTTATCTTTGACCTAACTGTATTAGTTTATCATGTTTTTCAAAATTTTTTAGGTTTTTAACGATTTCATCACCGATTCTAGCATCTTTTAAGCGAAAAAAAGAAGCCGACTTCTAGTCAGCTTCTTTTGAACCACTTTATGATGTTCGCGCTTAAATTTTCCCATAAATGATTCGCCGGCTTTTTAGGTTTTTCCCGTGGAAAACTCAAAGTTTCAATCGGAGCTATTAATTGACTAGCGGTCATTGTTTTGTGCAAAACTAACTGACTATCAATTAATGGCTCTCCAGCAATTAAGGTTTGTAGATGATATTCTCCATATTCATCTAATTGTCTTGCTTTTACATTATCAGATAGCATAATTGCTAATTCCTGTAAAATTCTGATTTTGATGGCCGAATCATCAATTGGCGTCGCTAGCTCATAACGGCGCTCTAAATTTCGACTCATTAAATCTGCAGAAGATAAATAAATTTGCTCATCTCCATGATGATGAAAATAGTATATCCGCGAATGCTCTAAAAAGCGACCAACGATGCTAATGACGCGAATATTTTCACTGAAAAATGGCAGTTCCGGAATCAAACAACAAACACCGCGGATGATTAAATCAATTTTAACCCCTGCTTGTGAAGCATCATACAATTTATCAATAATTGGTTGATACGTTAATGAGTTCGCTTTAATAATAATTTTGCCATCTCCATACATTTGTTGGTACAAAATTTCTTGATCAATCATGTCAATTAGTTTTTGCGCAATTTTATTTGGTGAAGCAACTAGCTTGTCTAGCGGTACATTTCTCACATGCTCCTTCAAAGCATAAAAGTACATTTGAGCATCTTGGCCAATTATCGGATCGGCAGTAAATAAACCGCAATCCGTATATAATGTCGCTGTTGCTTCATTATAATTACCAGTTCCTATATGGGTAAAGTAGGTAATGTTATCCTCGATTTCACGAACAACGAGAATTACTTTACTATGCGCCTTAAAGCGAGCTTCACTATAAATAACTTCAATTCCTAATTCTTCACATTCTTTCGCAAACTCAATATTATTTTGCTCATCAAAACGCGCTTTCAACTCAACTAACACACTAACTTTTTTCCCGTTTTTACGTGCTTGTTTCAATAATTCAGCAACTTTCGAATCTGGACTCAAGCGATAAATCGTTTGATGAATTTCTGTCACGTTTGGATCAGTACTTGCTTCAGCTAAAAACCGCACTACACTCGCTTCAAAAGATTCATACGGATGATGCACAAAAACATCTTGCTTCATTAATTGCGAAAAAAACGATTGATCCAAATCAATCATTTTTGGTTGTTGTGGTAAGAGTGGTTCATAAGCAAACTCAGGATAACTTTTTTTAACGTGATGATAAAATGTAAATAAGAAACTCATATCAATTGGCGTATCAATAAATTCATAGACATCCGCATCTTGAATTCCGAGTTTTTCTTTGAGTCGTTTAATGATATAAAAGTTACGATTTTCTTCATCAGATTCAATCTGTAACCCGACAACAAACCCTTTTTTCCGTTTCTCTAATTGAGCTTCGATACTTTCAATAATATCATCAGCACCATCATACATTAAATCCATATCATAATTACGCAATACACGAAATGCAGAGTATGTTAATAAGTCGGCTTTCACTACTTGATGCATATGCTCTTGCACTAAGTGCTCAAGTAAAATAAAGCGCGTTTGCGTTTCATTTAAAGCAAATAACCGTGGCGCCTCTTCTGGTAGTTTAATAATCAAAAATTCTTCATCGGCCAACATTGCTCCAATATACAAGCCTTTATTTTTCAAACTTGGCACTTTTGTATTTTTAGTAACGTGACTAATTTCTAACTTTGGTAAAATTTGTTCTGTAAAATAAGTAGTTACTCGCTCTTGTTCAGCTCTCTTTAATTGTTGAAAATTGAAAATTCCTGCCTGATATTGCCGTAAATCAGGATGCTCAAATAAAAGCCGATACATCCGTGCTGTTTCGAGTAATAATTTGGATGTTTTTTGATAAATCACTTTCAATTGATCTTCTGCCGTCATTCGTGTTCGTGAATCCACAACTTTCAAATCTAAGCGGACTGATTCTTTCAATCCTGCGACTCGAATCATATTGAATTCATCTAAATTAGATTGAAAAATTGCTAAAAATTTTAATCGTTCGAGCACTGGTGTTCGTGGATTTTTTGCCTCATCAAGTACGCGTTCGTTAAATTGTAACCAACTATATTCGCGATTTTGATACTGTTCAGCTGTTGGTTTAATATTTTTATGTCTTTTCCCCACAGACAACCCCTCATTTCTCTATAACAACTGATTTTTTTCTAAATAATCGTATACAACTCCTTCACGTACTCCATGATTAGAAATAAAGACTACTGGCGCATCAACGAACTTACTCAACATCCGAAATAGCACTGCAGCAGGTTTAATCGTTTTTTGACGTTCAATTGTAAATCGTGGTACTTTCGTAAAATCTAGACGTTTTGCATGAATAGCAAAATTATAAATGTGATACATATCACGTTGAGTCAGCATATGAATTTTCTTCGATACATATTTTTGTTCACTTAAATGCCGGTAAATTTTCGCACAATTTCGTGCACTTCCGCCGATTAAAACAAGTGGTAACTTACTGTCAACGGCATAATCAATTTGCTCTTGCCATTGAAATATTTGATACTTTAGTAAATCTGCTGCATAATCGACATCATCATTTTTGGCAAAATAACGATCACTCAAATTGACAACGCCGTAAGGAAAACTTTTCATCTGGACAATTTTTTGTTGTCTGACTAAACTAATTTCTGTACTTCCGCCACCCATATCAACTAGCACTGCATCTTTTAAACTTGGTTCTTCTAGACGCATTGCCATTAATCCGTAATATGCTTCCATTTCCGGGGAAATAATTTCAATTTTAATTGTTGTTTTTTCGAAAATTCGCGTAATAATTTCTTCTTGATTTTCAGCTGCACGTAGCGCTGCTGTCGCGACACAAAAAACGGTTTCTACTCCTAAGCTTTCAATCACTTTTTTAAATTTTATTAAGGCTTGTGCGAGCACGTCAATCCCTTGTTTTGTTAATTTTTTTTCATTTACGTAGTGTAATAATTGTGGATATTCTCGTAAATTTTCTAATTTTTTTAACCGGTGATTTTGCTCATCATACGCAAAAATCACGCATCTTACCGAGTTGGAACCAATATCAATAACTGCATATTTCATCATTATTCTCCCCTATCTTTTTGTTGATTATAACATATTTAAGTTGTGATTTTCCCTAATTTTAGCAAAAAAAAACATCCGAAGATGTTTTATTTTCCAAGACAAAACTTACTAAACAACTCATCAATTAAGCCCATTTTCGCTTCTGCACCTAAGATTTCACCCAGTGCCTCCCAAGCATCTTGGATATCAACTGTTACAAGATCAACTGGCATTTCAAATTCAATACCTTCTAACGCTGATAAAATACTTTGATTTGCTTGTTCAATTAAACTAATATGACGAACATTCGAAACAAAACTTTCTGTTTGTGTCGTTGTAAAATCTTCTAAAGCAAATAATTGTTGAATCCGGGTTTCTAACTGATTTAATCCCCAGTCTTCTAAAGCTGAAATTTTAATGGTTTCTTCTTCACTTAAACCAAGTTGTGTAAACTCGAGTTCATTGCTTAAATCCATTTTATTGATTAATACTAGTCGTGGTTTATCTTGAGTTAAAGCTAATAATTCTCGATCAACACTCGTTAATGTTTCATTGTTATTAAGCACAACAAGGACCAATTGAGCCTGTTCAATCATAGCCCGTGATTTTTCGACGCCGATTGCTTCTACAACATCCTTTGTTTCACGAATCCCTGCAGTGTCGACTAGATTTAAGACAATATGCCCTAATCGTAGCGTCCCTTCAACAGTATCACGAGTTGTTCCCGCAATATCAGTGACAATTGCGCGCTCTTCTTGCAACAAACGGTTTAATAAACTTGATTTCCCAACATTTGGTCGACCAACAATTGCTGTCGCAATTCCATCGCGGATTATTTTGCCAGTCTGTGCTTGCTTTAAAATTGTTGTTAATTGTTTTTGGACTTCAATTAATCGTGGTTTTAAAATTTGATTTGACATTTCAATCGCATCGTCATATTCTGGGTAATCAATATTCACTTCAATATTTGCTAAAGTAGTTAGTACTTCTGCACGTAATGTTCGAATCAAGTGCGAAACTTTTCCATCAACACCATTTACGGCCATTTTTAATGCATCTTCTGTTTTCGCATGAATCACATCCATCACTGCTTCTGCCTGTGCTAAATCAATTCGCCCATTTAAAAATGCCCGTTTTGTAAACTCACCTGGTTCTGCTAATCGCGCACCAGTTGTTAATAATAAACGTAAGATTCGTTGGGTTGCAATTTTCCCGCCATGGCAATTAATTTCGATCATATCTTCCTTCGTAAATGTTCTCGGAGCTTTAAAAACACTAATTAATACTTCATCAATAATTTCTCCATTGCTTGGATCTTGAATATGTCCATATTGAATTGTATGGCTATCTACTTGGTTTAAATCTTTTCCAGTAAAAACTTGATTTGCTATTTCTAGTGCTTGTGGACCACTTAGTCGGACAATTGCAATTGCACTTTCACCAACTGCTGTCGCAATCGCCGTAATTGTTTCTGTTAAATACATCGACTTCACCTCTCAATTATTTGTCTTCCTATTGTATCATGATTTGTTAGGATTATCCCTTAGAAATAACGTTAAAAAAAACACCAGTTGGTGTTTTTTTACAGCTTTTCCTTTTTGGGATGGTCTTTGCGACTTTGTTCACGTTTTGGACGTTGCTCAACATCTTCACGTAACTCAATCACAACATAACGATTCGGTTCTTTTCCAGCACTTGTCGTTTTTACAAAAGCATCTTGTGCTAAAGTTGTATGAATAATTTTTCGCTCTAGTGCAGTCATTACCGGTAATTCAACCGGTTCTTGACTTTTATGGGCTTTTCTTGCAGCAATCATTGCTTGGCGTTGTAATTTTTCAATCACTTGTTCGCGATAATTTGCGACATTCAATTCAACATAAAATTTACAGTATTTACCTAAATGTTGTTTTACTGCTTGCTGAAAGACATATTGTAATGCTTGTAACGTTTCCCCATCACGTCCTATTAATAAGCCATTTTTATCACTATCAACTTGAATCAAAAGATTCCGACGTTGAGTTGTAATTTCTAGTGCATAAATTTCAATACCCATTTGTTCAATCACACTTTGTGCATATGCTGCTAATTGTTGCTCGACCATTTCAAGTGTCAGAAACTCAATAATTGCATCTTTTGCCCCTAAACCAAATAAGCCTTTCTTGCCTTCGGTGATTACTTCGGTAAAAACTAGTTTCCCTTTCGCTTGAACTTGTGCTTGAACGAATTCAAGTGTTTTTCCACTCATTCTCTCAAAAATAAACATACTTATCCCCAATCTTTTTTTAATTAAGTATACAAAAGCTAATTATAAATGTCAAAAAGCACCCACACGCGTACGATCGTCTATTAGTTAGCCTAATACCGATATTACTTTGTAATGAGTGCTTTTTTAGCTTAATTATTTTTTCAAAATAAATTTGAATAATAATTGACGAACAAGCATAAATAAGTTTCCTGTAAATAAATACAATGATAATGCTGATGGTAAGTTTAACATCACAAATAAGAACATCACAGGCATTAAGTACATTGATAATGCCATTGGATTATTTTTTGGTGAACGTTGATCTTTTGGCATCATTAATAATGTTGATGCAAGCATTAAGACTGTTGCTACGATTGGTAGAATAAAGTATGGATCAGGATTCCCAAGTTCTAAATAATAGAACGTTCCTGTTTTCAAGACTGGTGTACGGATGATTGCTTGGTAGAATGCCATTAAAATCGGCATTTGCACTAATAACATTACGATTGATGATAAACATCCACCTAATGGATTAACACCGTTCTTTTGCATAACTTGCATCAATTCATATTGTTGCTTTTGTTGTGCTTGTGGATCAGTTGAATCTTTGTACTTATCTTGAATCTCTTTAATCAACGGTTGAACTTTTTGCATTCCTTGTTGACTCTTTTGTGTCCAAATATCTAATGGTACAAGGATAACTCGGATAACTACCGTTGCTAAAATTACTCCCCAACCATAGTTAGCTGTTAATTCCCCAAGATACACGATAAAATTCGAAAGTGGTAATACAATGTAATCCCACAGTGATTCTGCTTGATATCCAGGTACAATTTCAGTTGTCGAGCAGGCTGTTAAAAATAACGCCATTACAGCAATACTTCCTAACAACTGCCACGCTTTACGTTTTGACATGTGTTTATCCTCCCAAATGATAAATCTATTCATTTTTTTATTTATCACTTTTTATTGTAGTTTTTTTTAGTAGTTTTTCCAAGTGAAATTTGACATCTTCATATGAAAAATCTTTTGCGGCCCCTTTTGCCAAGAATAAATAATAATATCCTTGTTTTAACTGCAAAGAATTAGGTTGCAGTACCGCTTTAATATATCGTCGCATTTGATTACGATCGTGCGCTTTTCCAAGTTTTTTTCCAACAAGGAAAGCGAAATAGTTTTTTCCATCAGATGTCGGGAGTCGATAAATCAAAAAATATCGATTCCCAATTCGTTCACCACGCTGCATTACTGACTGAATGGTTTCATTTTTTTGAATCATATATTGCTTTTTCATCTTACTCCCCACCTCCTGTTTAATCATTTAGCTCAATATTTCTGAATTTTCAACATTTTTCGCTTTAATGAAGAAAAAGACCACTGCTTTGAGTGGTCTTAAGCTGATAATACTTTACGTCCTTTGTTACGACGAGCTTTTAATACTCGACGTCCTGCCGCTGTTGCCATACGAGCACGGAAACCATGCTTTTTGCTACGCTTACGACTATTTGGTTGGAATGTACGTTTCATATGTTGACACCTCCTAGGGTTGTTCTTTTTCTTGACACTACACTCTAGATATTATATCAGATTGGTTTTTTTTTGCAATCAATTTTTTGAATATAACGAAATAACTTAATTTTTATTAATAAATCTATCCTCTATTTTCACTCTTATCCAATATAGCGAACACAACTCACTGTGGAAAACAAAAAGTAGTTTTCCACATAGTTTTCCACGGTAAATTCGAGTTTTACATTGTGTCGGGAAAAGTTTTAAAAAAAGTTGTGGAAACTGTGGAAAAAGTTTAAAAATCGTGGTAATATAACAAAGAACGCTCATAAAAACGCAAAGGTTTTCCAAAATCAATTGTGTACAGTCCAATGTTTTCCACACGTTTTTTCTACACTTGTGGATTCCGTTTTGTACATCTGGAATACTTCAATTTAACTTTGTGTATAAGTGCGTTTAGCCCTTATCTTATAAGGGGTGGGCTTTGTGGATAAACAATTCTTATCACAAATTAAAAAATATACCTTTCATTTTTTATCTTAAAAGGAGGATTTTAAACTTATGGCTCAATCAGAATTAGCTCAAAATATTTGGTCACAAGCACTTGATTATATTCGAGCAAATGAGAAGATCTCTAAAACAAGTTTTGATAATTGGTTTAGCCAAACAAAAGCTATTTCACTCAATCAAGATGAGATTATTATTGAAACTTATGATACATTCGTAAGTGACTGGCTAAAAAATAAGTTTTCAGAAATTATTCAAGAAGCACTCATTCATGTTTTAGGTGCACCAATTCATATGCGCTTTATCGCAAAAGAAAAAGAAGTACAAACAGCAGCACCAATTCCAGAACAACCAAAAATAGCTATTGAAAAAAAGACGATGAAAACAATTGTCCCATTAGAACAATCGCAGTCAATCAGTCAACCGGTTCGTTCTCAATCAGAAAAGAAGGTGAAAGCTCCAGCGCAACAATTTCTGCAGCCAACACTCTTAAATGAAAATGATTTCGAATCAAATCTCAATTATAACTATACTTTTGAGAACTTTGTTGTCGGTGGCGGAAATCGTCTTGCTTATAATATCGCTTTAGCCGTCTCTGAAGATCCTGGTTCACGCTATAATCCGCTATTTATTTATGGTGGTTCTGGTCTCGGTAAGACCCACTTAATGCAAGCAATTGGTAACCGCATTCATAATCAAGGAAACGATAAACGTATCTTATATGTTACTTGTGAAGACTTCGTAAATGACTTCATTAGCAATCTTTCGAAGAATAATATGACGAAATTTCGGAATAAATACCGAGATATTGACATCTTATTGGTTGATGACATTCAATTTTTAGCTAAAAAAGAGGCTATGCAGGAAGAATTTTTCCATACCTTTAATCATCTTTATCAAAATGGTAAACAATTAGTCTTAACTTGTGATACGCAACCAAGTGAAATCTCTAAATTAACTGATCGTTTACGTACTCGCTTTGAATGGGGAATTATGGTTGATATTACCGTTCCAGATTTAGAAACACGAATGGCAATCTTACAGCGGCGTTTAACAGCTGATAATATGATTGAAGATTTTCCACAAAATGTTATTGAATATATTGCTTCTCAATTTGCTTCAAATATCCGTGAACTTGAAGGTGGTCTTAGTCGCCTTGTTGCCTACAGTACAATGTTTGGCAAAAACGATATTAATCTCGAACTTGCAATTGAAGCATTGAAAGGCTTTTCAAAAACACAACAAACCGTGATTTCAATCTATAAAATTCAAAAAGTAGTCGCAAACTATTTCAATATCCAAGTAGATGATTTAAAATCAAAGAAGCGGAAGCAACCGCTCGTTAAATATCGCCATATTGCGGTTTATTTATGTAAATTACTAACTGAATCATCACTGCAAAAAATCGGAAAAGAGTTTGGTGGGCGTGATCATACTACTGTTATGCACTCGGTTCAATTAATTGAAGCTGAGTTGAAAACTGAAACAGATACACAACGCATGATTCAAGAAATAAAAGATTTGTTATAAAAAAACTTTTCCACACGCGTTGTTAATAAATACAGGGGTTTTACACGGTTTATACACATGGTTTTCAACATAAAAAACATGACAACCACGGCTTTAAATAGTGTTTTCCACAAAAAACACGCCCCCTTATTACTACTACTATTTAAAAAGAAGAAGATATTTTATATCCTTAGGAGGCTTTTAGTTTATGAAAATTACCATTTCTCGACAACATTTTATTAAAGCAATTGCAACTGTATCTAAGGCAATTACAAGTAAATCAGTATTACCTGTGCTTACAGGTTTGAAGCTTGAAGTTGATCAAAATCAAATGACATTAGTCGGTTCAAATACAGAATTGACAATTGTTACTCATATTCCATGTATCGATCAAGGAAAGACACTGATTGAAGTCCATGAACCAGGAATTGTTATATTACCAGCTAAATATGTATTAGAAATTATCAAAAAAGTTCAAGATGATACAATTAACCTTGAAAAAGTTGATAGTGGCTTAATCCGTTTATCAACAGCAACAAGTGAATTCCAATTAAATGATCTTGCTGTGGAAGAATATCCAGTTATTCAATTAATAACTGATCAACCTGATTTCCACATTTCATCAAATGTACTAAAATCAATTATTCGTCAAACTTTATTCTGTGCTTCAACAAGTGAAAGCCGCCCAATTTTAACAGGTGTTCATTTTATTTTAGAAGGAAAAGAGCTTCGAGTTGTTGCAACTGATAGTTATCGCTTAGCTCAAAAAGTCGTTCCATTACCAAAACCAGCTAGCTTTAGTAAAGATATTGTTATTCCAGCGAAAACACTCACTGAATTAATGAAAGTTCTCGAAGACGAAGAAAAAATTGTTACAATTTACTTCAGTGAAAATAAAGTTCTCTTCATGTGGGACGATATTTATCTACAATCACGTTTACTCGAAGGAACATATCCACAAACAAATCGATTGATTCCGACAGAATTCCACACAGAAGTAACAATTGATCACGCTGCGTTATTCCAAGCAATTGATCGTGCATCATTACTTGCACGTGAAGCAAGCAATAATGTCGTGAATTTAAATATTACTGCAAATAAAATTGAAGTAACATCAAATTCACCAGAAGTAGGACAAGTTCGTGAACGACTAGAAACAAAGCAATTACTTGGAGAACCATTACGAATTACCTTCAACGCTCGATATGCACTTGAAGCGTTACGCGCACTTGATGCAAACGAAGTGACAATTTCGTTTGTTGGAGAACTCCGTCCATTCATAATGCGTAGTAAAAATGACGTAAAAGTAACACAATTAATCTTACCGGTACACACATACTAGGATACTTAAATGTAAAAAAGCCGTTCTACGGCTTTTTTTATGGAAAAAAACCCTATTAAGAGCGTTTTTATGGTAAAATAAGGGAACGCGATGATTTGTCAAATAACTGACAGAATCATCACAATTTGAAGAGGGAGGTGCTGTCTATGTACTATGTTGAAATTGAAGGTGAATACATCACACTTCAACAATTTTTAAAAGCAGCTGAATTAATTTCGTCAGGGGGAATGGCAAAACACTACCTTGCTGAAACACCTGTTAAAGTCAATACAGAAATTGAAAATCGTCGTGGGCGGAAATTATATCCAAATGATATTGTTGAAGTTGATGGATATGAACCATTCACGATTACAGGTAAAGAATGCGAGTAAATACACTTGAATTACGACAATTTCGTAATTATCGAAAACAATCAGTTCAACTTCATCCGCGGATGAATATTTTTTTGGGAGCGAATGCACAAGGAAAAACAAGTTTTATCGAATCTTTGTACGTTCTAGCGTTTACAAAATCGTATCGTTGCCAAAATTATCGAGAATTAATTGAATTTCAACAAGATTTTGCGAAAATTACTGCCGCAATTACAACTGAACATCGTACTGTACAATTAACAACCATTTTAAGTAAAAAAGGGAAAAAAATGCAGATTAACGGTGTTGACCAACAACGTTTAAATGAATATATTGGCCAATTAGCAGTAGTAAAGTTTTCACCAGAAGACTTAGAATTAGTAAAAGGTCAGCCAAGTGTTCGGCGGCGGTTCTTAGATATTGAATTATCACAGGCGTCACCAACTTATTTTTTAGCTTTAGCGAACTTTCAAAAATTGTTGAAGCAACGAAATGAATATTTAAAAAAAGCTAAACTTGATCTCATTTACCTTGATATCCTCAATGAAGCAGTTGCGCACGTTGCCGCTAAAATTTATTGGCAACGTATTCGCTTTGTTGCGGAATTAAATGATATTATTGTTCCAATCCATCTTCAGTTAACTGAGCAGGTAGAGCAGTTAACGATTAAATATCAAACTGACTTTAACTCAACAATTGAACAAACGGAAGCTGAATTGGTTGAAATTTATAAACAATTATTACAAAAAAACTTTGAACGCGATCGTAAAATGGCGACAACAACCGTTGGTCCTCATAAAGATGATTTGCAGTTTTTTATTCATGAGCGAAATGTGAAGCAGTTTGGTTCACAGGGGCAACAACGGACAACGGTCCTTTCGCTAAAATTAGCTGAAATTGAATGGTTTGCACAACATTGTGGTGAATATCCAATTTTATTGCTCGACGATGTATTAAGCGAGTTAGACGATAAACGTAAAGTCCAACTCCTCAATTTTATAACTGACAAAGTCCAAACATTTATCACAACAACCGAAATGCATGAAATTTTAACTGCATTAACTGGGACGTATACGATATTCAATGTTGAAAATGGACAACTTTTAGAAGTAGGTGAAACAACGAATGACACAAAATTATGATGCAAGTAATATCCAAGTCTTAGAAGGACTTGAAGCGGTACGTAAACGTCCGGGAATGTACATTGGTTCAACTTCAGGCCGTGGTTTACATCATTTGGTTTGGGAGATTGTTGATAATTCAATTGACGAGGCACTCGCAGGATACTGTAGTGAAATTACGATTGAAATTCATCCTGATAATTCAATTGCAGTAACAGATAACGGGCGTGGAATTCCGGTTGATATTGTGGAAAAGACAGGTCGTCCAGCAGTTGAAACAATTTTAACAGTCCTTCATGCTGGTGGAAAATTTGGTGGTGGCGGCTACAAAGTTTCAGGTGGATTACATGGAGTTGGAGCTTCGGTTGTTAATGCCTTATCGACACAACTTGATGTTACAGTTCGCCGGAATGGAAATGTTTATTTCGAACGTTTCCATGAGGGACAACCTGAAGCTGATTTAGCAATTATTGGCGAAAGTGAGACAACAGGAACAACGGTTCATTTCTGGCCGGATGGTTCGATTTTCACTGAAACAACAATATACGATTACGATACATTACGTAATCGTACACGAGAACTAGCATTCTTAAACAAAGGGCTTAAGATCACACTAGCTGACTTACGCACAGATAAGTCAGAAACGTTTTACTACGAAGGCGGAATTAAAGAGTATGTTGCTTATTTAAATCGTTCGAAACAAGTAATTGATCAAGAAGTTGTTTATGTTGAAGGTGAGAAAAGTGATATTATCGTTGAAATTGCTCTGCAATACAATGATGGTTATGCAACAAATGTTTACTCATTTACGAACAATATTAACACTCATGAAGGTGGAACCCATGAAGATGGTTTCCGTCGCGCGTTAACACGTGTAATCAATGGATATGCACAAAAAAATAATTTATTGAAAAATAGTGATGATAACTTAACCGGTGATGATGTGCGTGAAGGACTTGTTAGCATCATCTCAATTAAGCATCCGGCTCCTCAATTTGAAGGGCAGACAAAAACAAAACTTGGAAATAGTGAAGTACGTGCAATCGTTGATCGTGTCTTCTCAGAAAAGTTTGAAACTTTCTTGTTAGAAAACCCAGAAGCAGCTCAAAGAATTGTTGAAAAGGGAATTACGGCAGCGCGAGCACGTGTTGCTGCTAAACGTGCACGAGAATTAACAAGACGAAAAAATGTGTTAGAAGTTTCGGCTTTACCAGGTAAATTAGCAGATTGCTCATCAAAAAATGCAGCTGCAAGCGAAATTTACATCGTCGAAGGGGATTCGGCCGGAGGTTCAGCAAAACTTGGACGTGATCGTAAATTCCAAGCAATTTTACCGCTTCGTGGTAAAGTTTTAAACGTGGAAAAAGCACGAATTGATAAAGTTTTTGCGAATAACGAAATTCGTATGATGATTACAGCATTTGGTACGGGTATTGGAGAAGAATTCAATATTGAAAAATTACGTTATCATAAAATCGTTATCATGACCGATGCCGATGTCGATGGCGCTCATATTCGTACGTTGTTACTGACGTTCTTGTATAAATTTATGCGTCCATTAATCGAAAATGGAAATATTTATATCGCTCAACCACCGCTATTTAAAGTGCAAGTTGGGAAAAGAATTGAGTATGTGTACAGTGATGAAGAATTACAACGTGTGTTAGAAACATTCCCAAAAAATGTGCGACCAAACTTACAACGTTATAAAGGTCTTGGGGAAATGAATCCTGATCAATTGTGGGAAACAACAATGGATCCAGATGTCAGAACCTTACTTCAAGTAACAATGGAAGATGCGATGGAAGCAGATATGGTCTTTAGTATGTTAATGGGGGATGATGTTGAACCACGACGTGACTTCATTCAAACAAATGCTCAGTATGTTAAAAACTTAGATATTTAAGCGGAGGTTACTTATGTCGGAAATTAATCATGGCCATATTAAGCCAATTAATATTACGCATGAAATGAAAAATTCATTCCTTGATTATGCAATGAGTGTTATCGTTTCACGAGCTTTACCAGATGTGCGTGACGGACTAAAACCCGTTCACCGTCGGATTCTCTATGCGATGAATGATTTAGGAATTCATGCGGATAAATCATATAAAAAGTCTGCACGTATTGTCGGGGAAGTAATCGGGAAGTATCACCCTCATGGTGATAGTGCGGTTTACGAAACAATGGTACGAATGGCTCAAGATTTTAGCTACCGCTATATGCTTGTTAACGGACACGGAAACTTTGGTTCTGTCGACGGTGATGGAGCAGCAGCAATGCGTTATACTGAAGCCAAAATGAGTAAAATTGCGATGGAGCTTTTACGTGACATCAACAAAAATACAATTGATTTCCAAGATAATTATGATGGTGAGGAGCGTGAGCCGGTAGTTCTACCAGCTCGTTTCCCAAACCTATTAGTAAATGGAACAACCGGGATTGCTGTCGGAATGGCAACAAATATTCCACCTCATAACTTACGAGAAACTATTGATGCAACAATTGCTTTAATGGACAATCCGGAGTTAGATGTAAATGATTTAATGAACTATTTACCAGGGCCAGATTTCCCAACGGGAGCAACAATTATTGGCCGAAGTGGAATTCGTAAAGCCTACGAAACTGGTCGCGGTTCAATGAAAATTCGTGCAAAAGCCGAAATTATTCCACAAAATAGTGGAAAAGCAATTATTCACATTAGTGAAATTCCGTTCCAATTAAATAAGGCAACATTAATTGAACGAATTGCTGAACTTGTACGTGATAAAAAAATCGAAGGAATTACAGATTTACGTGATGAATCAAACCGTGAAGGAATTCGAATTATTATCGAAACAAGCCGTGATGCACAACCAGAGGTGGTCTTAAACAACTTGTATAAGCAAACGTCATTACAAACATCGTTTGGAATGAATATGTTAGCACTAGTTGATGGACAACCAAAAGTACTAGGGTTAAAAGAGGCGCTTGTACATTACATTGCTCACCAAAAAGTGGTTATTCGCCGGCGTACACAATTTGAGTTAGAAAAAGCCCAAAGTCGTGCGCATATTTTACAAGGGTTATTAGTAGCACTTGATAATATTGATGCTGTAATCGCCTTGATTCGTAGCTCAAAAACAACGGAAGAAGCCCAAATAGGTTTAATTGAACGTTTTGAACTTTCAGTTATTCAAGCAAAAGCAATTTTAGATATGCGTTTACAACGCTTGACAGGTCTTGAGCGCGATAAAATTGAAAATGAATACAATGATTTAAATGTGTTAATTACGGATCTTGAAGACATCTTAGCTAATGAAATTCGTGTAGTTGAAATTATTCGTCAAGAATTAATTGAAGTTCGCGATAAATTTGGTGATGAGCGTCGGACGGAAATTGTTGAAGCTGATTTCATGGATATTGAAGATGAAGATTTAATCCCTCAAGAAGATATCGTCATTACTTTAACAAATAAAGGCTATATCAAGCGTTTACCAAGCTCGACGTACCGTGCACAAAACCGTGGTGGTCGTGGAGTCAAAGGAATGGGAACAGTTGATGAAGACTTCGTTGAACACTTAATTTCAATGAATACACACGAATACTTACTCTTCTTTACGAATACTGGTCGCGTGTATCGCTTAAAAGGATATCAAGTGCCTGAGTATGGACGTGCAGCACGTGGCTTACCAGTTGTCAACTTGTTACCAATTGATAAAAACGAAGTTGTTAGTGCGGTTATTCCAATTACCGACTTTAGTGAAGATGGTTATTTAATGTTTGCGACTCAACGTGGAGTTGGAAAACGAACAAACTTAAGTGAATTCGAAAGCATTCGAGCTAACGGAAAAATTGCGATTAATTTACGTGAAAACGATCAATTAATTTCTGTTCGTAAAACAACAGGAAATAATGAAGTCATTATGGCAGCAACAAATGGAAAGTTAATTCGTTTTACAGAGACTGATGTCCGTGAGATGGGTCGAACTGCTTCAGGAGTTATTGCAATGCGAATTGCTGACGATGAACAAATTGTTGGAATGGAAATTGTTAATGAAAACGAAGAAGTACTCGTAGTGACCGAACGAGGGTATGGAAAACGTACACCAATTTCAGAATATCGTCTCCAATCTCGTGGTGGGAAAGGTGTTATAACTTTAAATGTCACAGATAAAAATGGACGCCTCATCGGTCTTAAAGCCGTTAATGGTGATGATCATGATTTGATGATTATGACAAATGAAGGAATTATTATCCGCTTACCAATTGCCCAAGTTTCAAAAATTGGACGTGCAACACAAGGTGTACGACTAATCCGTTTAGAATCAACACAGGCAGTTGCAACGATTGCACTTGTTGATCATGAAGAAGATGAAATGCCAGAACAAATCGATAACGAAAGTGAACAGCTCACATTACTAAACGAATAAAAAGAGGGAGCAGTCCCTCTTTTTTACTACTAAAAAAGCAATTCTGGCTTGTTTTTTCGGTAGTGACACTATCGATTTCACTTATCGGCTACGAATCACTAATTGTACAGGCGGCAATGATGCCAAACTTAATGGCCGAAGCACAATTAGTGATTGAAGCTGAAACTGGTGAAGTTCTTTTTGCTGAAAACGCTGATAAAAAACTACCAGTTTATAGTGTATCTAAGATGATGACAGCATATATTACGTTACAAGCAATTTCTGAGGGGAGACTAAAGTGGGATCAACAAGTGGTTATTGATCAAACTTTATCAGAAATTTCGGAAGTATATGCTTTTACAAATGTCCCCTTAACAGCAGGAAAGAGTTATACGATTAAAGATCTATTTCAAGCAATGTTAGTACAGTCTGCAAATGCAGCAACAATGGCATTAGCGAAAACGATTAGTGGTGATGAAAATACTTTTGCGATACTTATGAATGAAACCGCAAAAAAACTCAATTTAAAAAATAGTCAATTTGTAAGCTCGTCAGGTTTGGAACAGGAAGATTTGATTGATTTTGGTATTCGACTGAAAGCTGGTGGAAATCAAATGAGTGCTAACGATGTTGCTAGTTTAATTCGAGAAATTTATGCGCACTTCCCTGAAATTGCTGAAATTACACAAGTAACGCAAATGTGGTTTGATGAAACGAATGAAACAGAAAAGTTTTTAATGACTACGAGTAACCCTCTCTTGCCTGGAGCAAGTCAAGAGATTCCAGGGTTTTTAGGAGGAAAAAGTGGATTTGGTGGTTTAGATGGAACGGCTGCATATACAGCTATTTTAACTCAAGAAGAGACAACGTTAATTAGTGTTGTGATTGGTGCAATGAATATGTCTGATGTCTATGAATCTACAAGGCAATTGATGAATTATGGACTTAATGTGGAAAAGACTATGGAAAAACCGGCAGAACAAAAATTATCCACGGTAAAAAATGAAAATATCACCTATGATTTTCAAGTTATTAATGGGAAAACTCCGAATATAATTGTAAACTTTAGTGAAGTTATTCCAAAAAAATGGCAAGATCAAGAGAAATATAGCTATAGTTTCACACCGACAACAGCTAATTATCAAAAATCAACTAATGCCTTCGAAGCACCGATTTTAGAAAATCAATTATTAGGCCAATTAAAAATTAAAAGTGATGAAAAAGTGGTAGAAATAATTCCAATCTATGCGCAAGAAACAATAGAAGCAATTGAATTAACTTGGTGGCAACGAATTATGAAGTTGATTGTAGAATTATTCTAAGTCAAAAAGACAAAAAGGAGAACAAATGAAGAAATTATTTACAATTTTAGCAGTATGTTTATTTGGATTTGGGATGGCAGTTCCGACTGTCCAAGCTGAAACGACAAACTTAATTCAACAAACACAGACAATTGATGCCAAAGCAGCACTATTAATTAATGCCGAAACTGGACAAATTTTACACGAGCAAAATATTGATGAAAGTTTACCGGTTTATAGTATTACCAAATTAATGAGTGCTTACTTGGTACTCGATGCCATTTATGGTGATAATGCAACATTAACTTGGGAAACTGAACTTGAAACATCAAAAGCAGTTTCAGATGTCTCTCGTGATTTAAATTATTCAGGAATTTCCCTAGAAGTTGGTGGTAAATATACAGTTCGTGAACTTTTTGAAGCTGGTTTAATTTATTCAGCTAATGGACCAATTATGGTAATGGCAGAAAAAATTGGTGGCAGCGAACAAGGTTTTGTTGATTTAATGAATCAAAAAGCAACTGAATTAGGTCTAACAGCAACTAAGTATGTGACTTCAACCGGATTATCTGGAGCAGATGTAAAAATTCATAATATTGCTGTCAATGATATGAGTGAAAATTTAATGAGCGCACGTGATGTTGCGATTCTTTCAAAAGCATTACTAGAAGAATATCCTGAAATTTTAGATGTTACTTCAGTTTCTGAAAAAACATTTGATGAAAATGGAGAATATCCCGAATTAATGAAAAACTATAACTGGATGTTACCAGGCTTAATTTATGAATATCCAGGTGTAGACGGTTTAAAAACTGGATCAGCTGAAGGAGCATACGAAGCTGCCTTTGCAGCAACTGCGAGTAAGGATGATTTCCGGGTAATTAGTGTTGTGATTGGAGCTCAAGATAGTAGTACGCGCTTCTTAGAAACAAAAAAATTACTTGATTATGCATTTGGAGAATTGAAAAATTATTCAATTGTGACACCAACATCAACAATTAATGAGACAAATACTTTTGCGGTACGTAAAGGAAGTTCGAAAGAAGTAGCAGTGAAAACAGATGATACAATTATTATTTCTTCGACTCAAGCGGAGCTAACATTCCCAACTTATTTTGCACCACTAGGTGAAAATTATTATTCGGAAGTTGAAAAATTTACAGCACCGATTGCTGCGAATGAAGTATTAGGACGAGTAACGGTTGATACAACAGGAATGGTATTTTTAACAGAAACAATGAAAAATGAATTTGGAGCTGATGTTTATGCAGTAACAGCAGTCGAAAATAATTTCTTTTTACTTGGTATGTTTGAAGACCTTAAAGATGGAACAATTAAGTTATTCAAAAATTTATTTAACTAAAATGTTTCACGTGAAACATCATAAAAATCAAAAGAATGTTTCACGTGAAACATTCTTTTTTTATCCTTTGAAAGAGTGTTGACGGCTCTAAAGAGATAGAGTATACTTTTGGTAATACTAATAAATCGTTGAGAAGAAGTAGTAATTTGTTACTTTTACTAAAGAGAGTCTATGGGTGGTGTGAATAGATGGAAAGTGCAAATGAATCAATCTTTGAGAAGAATTGTGAAGTCATATTGATGTGTAGTAGTTCTCGGTAGTCGCCGTTATTGACAAGAAGCAATGTTTCACGTGAAACATTGAAAAAAGGGTGGCACCACGTTTATGACGTCCCTTCAAAGGGGCTTTTTTTTATGAATTTATTAGTAGCGAAATGAAAACCGAAAGGGGTCGAGATGGATGTTAGATATTAAATATGTACGTGAAAATTTAACAGAAGTAAAAGCACGTTTAGCAACACGACAAATGGAGGTGGAATACTTAAATGTCATTCCAGAACTTGATGAAAAACGTCGTGAAAAATTGCAGCAAGTTGAAGAATTGAAAAACAAACGGAATACAGCATCAAAGTTAATTGGTCAATACAAGCGTGAAGGAAAAGACACTGCTGAAATTATGGCAACAGTTGCAGGAATTGGTGATGAGATTAAACAATTTGATACGGAAATTGAATTGATTGATGCACAATTGAAAGAAATTTTATTGAAAACACCAAACCTTCCACAAACAGATGTTCCAGTAGGTGCAGCTGAAGAAGACAATGTTGAAATTCGTCGTATTGGTGAACCAACACAATTTGACTTTGAACCAAAAGCTCACTGGGATTTAGTTGAAGAATTGGCAATTGTTGACTTTGAGCGTGCAGCGAAAATCACTGGTAGTCGTTTTGCTGTCTACAAAAATGCTGGTGCACGATTAGAGCGAGCATTAAGCTCATTTATGCTTGATCTACATACATCTGAACATAACTATGAAGAAATTTTACCACCAGTAATTGTGAATCGTGAAAGCTTGATTGGAACTGGTCAACTTCCAAAATTTGAAGAGGATTTATTCAAATTACGTGGTGATAAAGAATACTACTTAATTCCAACTGCGGAAGTCCCGGTAACAAATCTTCATCGCGAAGAAATTCTTGATGGTGAAGTGTTACCAATTCAATATACAGCATATTCAAGTTGCTTCCGTTCAGAAGCAGGATCTGCCGGACGAGATACACGTGGTTTAATTCGTCAGCATCAATTTAATAAAGTTGAGTTAGTTCAATTTGTTAAACCTGAAGAGTCAGCAGCAGCGTTAGAAGCGTTAACTGGCCACGCAGAACGTGTCTTACAATTATTAAAACTACCATATCGTGTACTTTCATTATGTACGGCTGATATTGGTTTTAGTTCACAGAAGACATATGACTTAGAAGTATGGTTACCTTCATACAATGAATATAAAGAAATTTCTTCTTGCTCAACATTTGGTGACTTCCAAGCACGTCGTGCAAACATTCGTTTCCGCCGTGATGCAAAATCAAAACCAGAGTTTGTTCACACATTAAATGGTTCAGGTTTAGCCATTGGACGTACAGTTGCAGCGATTATCGAAAATTACCAAAATGCTGATGGAACAATTACAATTCCTGAAGTTCTAGTCCCATACATGGGTGGAAAAACTGTAATTAGCAAATAAAAAACAAAAAAAACGAAGATTTTCTTCGTTTTTTTGTTGCCAAAGTAAGAAAAGTTATGTTATAATAAACGAGTAATACGGAGGAATACCCAAGTCTGGCTGAAGGGATCGGTCTTGAAAACCGACAGGGGAGTAACATCCCGCGGGGGTTCGAATCCCTCTTCCTCCTCCATTTTAATTGAACGAGCAAAAGCTCTTTTTTTTTATCAAAAAAATGAATTAACAAGATATAACTGAGAAGAGAGAGAAATCGAAATTCTCGTTTAAAATAATATAGTTGAAAAAACAACAAAATTAACGAATCGTAAATTTGTAATATTTTTACTTGCAGCGGATGTCAAAAAGCCTTATACTAAAAAAAATATTTGAAAAAGGGGTGGTCGACACATGGATGCACGAATGACATTAGAACAATTTTTGAAAACCGATCCTGCAATTGCAATGAGTTGGTTAAATATGAAATTGCGGGATGAATATCGTGATTTAGCGGAATTATGTGAATCAACAGGTTTTGAAACTGAAGATGTTGTTGCCAAAATGACAGCATATGGTTATGAATATGTTGCAAGTTTAAATCAGTTCCGCCCATCAGAAGCGATAGAACATTAAAAAAGAGGCATGCGCCTCTTTTTTTATTTTTGTGTTTGTTGTAAAATTCGTCCAGCCCGTTCAAGGATTAATTCAATACTATGGGGATCATTAACGATATCGTAGTCTTTGACGTTAATACGTAAAATAGGTGAGAAATTAAAATTATTAATCCACTCTTCGTAACGATCGTATAAATCACGCCAATATGATTCATTTGTATGGATTTCCATAGAACGTCCACGTAATTGAATACGACGTAACACCTCTTCAAAATCACTTTCAACATAAATTAATAAATCAGGATGAGGGAAGAATGGTGTCATCACCATCGCTTCAAATAATGAGCGATATGTTGCATAATCTTCAGCTGACATTTTTTCATTGTCAAAGTTTAACTTAGCAAAAATATCAACATCTTCATAAATTGAGCGGTCTTGAATAAAACCACCACCGTATTGGAAAATTCGTTTTTGCTCTTTGAAACGCTCAGCTAAGAAGAAGATTTGAAGATGGAAAGCCCAACGTTCAAAATCATCATAATATTTTTCGAGATATGGATTATTTTCAACGTTTTCAAGAGATGTTTTAAAATCAAGAGCATCAGCTAAAGCGTTAGTTAAAGTTGATTTACCAACACCAACTGTACCAGCAATTGCAATTGTTGCTGCTTTGGGAATACCGTATTGTTCAGGATTATATTTTTTCATGCGTATGCTCCTCAATTAAGAATGGTTGGATAAGTTGCATTATACGAGTTAAATCTTCTGGATGATGGACAAAATCAAAGTCATCACCGTTAATTTTGATAATTGGAATATGTGGATATAAACTTTTAAAAATATCGATTTTAGCATCATACGCTTCAATTAAACGAAGCAAATACGTTGGATCGATATCTTGTTCAAATTCACGATTACGAAGTGCAATTCGTTTTAGCAAAGTTTCGAGACTTGCATTGAGTACTATTAGTACATTAGGGGGGGGAGTATCTTCAAGTAAAATGTTGTAAATTTGTGAAAACTTATCGAATTTTTTTTCATCAAGATTCATTTCAGCAAAAATCAAATTTTTAAAAATATGATAATCAGATACGACCGGTTTTTGATGACGAAGATAATTCGTTTGAATTTCTTCTAATTGGACATGACGATTAACAAGGAAAAACATTTCAGTTTGAAAAGCCCATGTTTCAATGTCATCGTAAAATTTATCTAAAAACGGGTGTTCATGAACAATTTCCTTGAGTAGGTTATAGTCAAGTTGATCAGCAATCGCGAGTGCTAATGATGTTTTACCAACACCGATAGGTCCTTCAATTGCAATAAAGGGTGTTTTTTTCATTTTATATACAAGCCTCCCAAAAAAATCATATCAATATTATAGCATAATTTTATGAAATGTATTTGCATTTTACATAAGAACAAGGTATAATTTTAAGTGCATCTCAGGTGTACAATGTCAATGCTTCGAACCAGGTCAGGACCGGAAGGTAGCAGCCTTAAGGAGTTATTGGCATGTGTACAAACCTGGGGTGTTTTTATTTTGTCAATAAAGTGAAAGGTAGGAAATAGGAATATGGATCATCAACACTATATGCAATTAGCAATACAACAAGCTCAATTAGCTGCTGCTATCGGTGAAGTACCGATTGGTGCAGTTTTAGTCCATAATAATCAAATTATTGCTCAGGCTTTTAATGATCGTGAAACGAGTCAAAATCCATTACATCATGCAGAGTTAATGGTGATTGAACAAGCGAGTCAACTATTAGGTAAATGGCGGTTAACTGACTGTACATTATATGTGACTTTGGAGCCATGCCCAATGTGTGCGGGAGCAATTATTCAATCACGAGTTGGACGAATTGTCTTCGGTGCCTATGATCCTAAAGCAGGCTGTGTTGGATCACTCATGGATTTACCAAGAGATGAGCGATTTAATCATATGCCAGAAGTTATTACCGGCGTATTAGAAAATGAGTGTGGAGAACTGTTAACAACTTTTTTCCGGGGCTTACGGGAACGAAATAAATTACGCAAACAACAATTAAAAGCATAAAAAAACCACTTCATTTTGAAGTGGTTTTTTACTTTGATTAATCAGCTAAACGATCGCAAATATTAGCAGCATGATCACCAATACGTTCGATATCACTAATAATATCAGTGAAGACGAAGGCTTTCATTGATGTTAATTGTTGTGATTTCAAGCGTTCGATATAATTTTCACGAGCAACAAGAACCATTTTATCGAGTTCATTTTCACGTTCGATGACTTGACCACTGATAAATGAGCTGTTATCTTCAAGTGCTGTAATTGTTAATTTGATCATTTCTAAAGCGTGATCAACAAGTTGGCTGTATTCTTCGAATCCAGCAGCTGTTAAGTGTTCTTTATTATCAAATTTCAATTCGAAGTGTTCGGAAATGTTAACAGCATGGTCACTAATACGTTCTAAATCACGAATTGATTTTAGTAATGTAACTTGGAGTTTTCCTTCTTCCTCAGAAAGAGTATGCGTTCCAATTTCAACAAGATATTGAGCAATTTTTTTATCCATGGTATCAACAATACCTTCAGTTTGGTGTAAACGCTCTAAGTCTTTGAGATTTCCTGATTTTGAATAATTATTTGCATTAACAACAGATTGACGAGCAAACTGCGCCATCGCAATAACTTGATGTTTTACTTGAACTAAAGCGAATGATGGCGATTGTTCAATTAATTCAGGATCTAAAACGAAAGTACTCATATCAGGCATTGCAAGTTCTTCTTCGGTTGGTTTAATTAATGCCGTAACAAGTTTCGCTAATAAATCAGCGAATGGCAATAAGAGCAACGTCATTGTAATATTGAATCCAGCATGCGCAAATGCAATTTGCATTTCAGGTGTTAAACCAAGTACTTGTGCAGCTGTTGAAACGAAGTGGTAGTATGGAACGAGTAAGAGCGTAAAGATTACCGAACCAAGAATATTGAAAATAACGTGGGAAGCAGCTGTTCGTTTCGCGGCGGTAGAACCACCAATTGAAGCGAGTACTGAAGTAATCGTTGTCCCAATGTTATCTCCATAAAGAATTGGTAAAGCTGCTTGTAAGCTAATAACACCACCACCGTATAGGCTTTGGAGAATTCCAATTGTAGCACTTGAACTTTGGACAACCATTGTTAAGACGGTCCCAACTAAAATTGCCAGTAATGGATTAAATGATAAATCTACCATAAATTGTGAGAATTGTGGTAATTCTGCAATCGGTAGCAACCCTTTGCTCATAATTTCAAGACCAAGGAAGAGTCCACCGAATCCAAAAATTGTTTGTGATAAGTAGCTAAGCTTCTTATTTTTAGCAAACATGTAAATTAAACCACCAACGGCCATAATAGGAAGTGCGTACTTCGAGAGCTTTAATCCAATTAAGAAGGCAGTAATTGTTGTTCCAACATTTGCTCCCATAATAATCCCAATTGATTGTTGGGTCGTCATTAGTCCAGCGCGGACTAAACTAATTGCTAAGGCAGTTGTTCCAGAACTACTTTGCAGTAATCCGGTTACTAAAATTCCGACAAGTGCACCTTTAACAGGTGTGTTAGTAAATTTTTCAATCCAATCACGAATTTTGTCTCCAGCAAAATTCTTAAGTCCATCACCCATGAACTTAATACTGAATAAGAAAATCCCAAGTCCTCCGACTAATTCGAAGAGTAACTTTTGCATATTAACATCCATTTTTTTGACCTCTTTCAAGATAATAGTTCGATTGCTTAGCTGCGAACAGCAAACATTTTAATCATACCAAAAAAACGGCAAGACTTTAACAGTTTTTTATCATTTAATTTACGAAATGGAAATAAATTATTTACATAATTAAAAATTATAAAAATAAAGTAAAAATAAGACCGAAAAGGGCGTGATTTGTGGTATTTTAAAGGAAAAGCGGAAAAGGAGTTAAGAAAAATGGAGCAAACAAAAATATTATTAGTTGAAGATGAAGCATCATTACAACGTTTATTAAAATACGACTTAGAACAATCAGGTTTTTTAGTAACCGCAGTTGATAACGGCCAGGATGCCTATGATTTAGCAATGCCAGGGCAATATGAATTTATTTTACTTGATTGGATGTTGCCAGAAATGACAGGGATTGAAGTTTGTCGAAAATTACGAGATCAAGGCAATACGAGTTATATTATGATGTTAACAGCAAAATCAGAAGAATTGGATATGATTGAAGGTTTAAGTGAGGGTGCCGATGATTATATTCGTAAGCCTTTTTCGACACGAGAAGTAGTAGCACGCATTAAAGCTGTTATTCGCCGTAAAGGAACGTTTACTCCACAAATTCAAGCAATAACACCGGATAAAAAATTAGAAGAAACGCAAACACTCACATATCGTAATATTCAAATTGATACGCAACGGTATGAGGTTTATGTTGATCAAGTTAAAATTGAAATGACCTTAACTGAATTTGAATTATTAATGTATATGGTTCAAAATCAAGGGAAGGTTCTTTCACGTGATCATTTACTCGGAACAGTTTGGGGGTATGAGTATGATGGGGACACCCGAACTGTAGATGTGTATATTTTCAAATTAAGAGAAAAATTAGAACGAGCAAATGAGCCACGATTATTTAAGACAATTCGTGGGGTAGGGTATATGCTCGAGAAGGAATAAGTTATGCATAAATCAAACTTTCGACAAGCGATTGAAGATGTAATTATTTATAATATCTTACTCTTTTTTGTTTCGATGACCGTTTTTACTATTGGAGAAGTTTACCGTCAAATTATCTTGCTCGGTTGTTTAGCAGCGTCAATGCTATTCAACACTGTTTTGATTATTCGAATGATTCGTTTAATGCGGAAAGAGCAAGAGTATACATTGAAGCGTTTGGGAGAACAATTACATAAAAAAGAATTAGAGCAAGAAAAAAATGAACTCCAATATATGACAATCTTGGAAAGTGTCAAAAATCCGATTTTAGTTTTAAATCGTTTCGGTGATATTATGATTATTAATCGAGCGATGAGAGCTCTGATTGAAGTCGATGATGTAATTGGTAAAAATTATCGTGTTATTTTTAATTCGCGAGAACTGCAATATATTATTGATAATGCACAAATTAGTGAAGAGCGATATAAACAAGATTTACATTATCATAACCATTATTACGCAGTAACGACATCACCGTTAGTTGATAGTCATCAAGAATTTAGTGGGAATATCTTTGTGTTTAATGATATTACTAAAATGAAAACGACAGAAAAACTACAAAAGGAATTTGTTGCTAACGTTTCACACGAACTGAAAACACCAGTTTCAGCAATTAAGGGTGCTTCGGAACTATTGCTTGGTGGTGCAAAAGAAAATCCAGAGATTTTAACTGAATTTCTCGAAATTATCTTTAAAGAAAATGAACGTTTAGCATATATGATTGAAGACTTACTTGAACTTTCACGAGTTGATAGTGCAGATTATCGAATGAATTTCAAAACGGTAAATTTAGTTGCAATTGCGGATGAGTGCCAACAAACGTTTAAAACAAAACTAACTGAAAAAGAGATGACACTTGTTATCGAAGCGGAAAAAGAAATGGTTTTAACTGGCGATGCTCAACGATTAAAACAAGTATTTGTTAACTTGATAAGCAATGCGATTAAGTATTCTAATCCTAAAACAAAAATTACAGTCAGTTTTAAAAAGGATTGGCAAAATATTTATGTTACCTTTAAAGATGAAGGAATTGGCATTCCTAAAAAAGATCTCAAACATATTTTTGATCGCTTTTATCGAGTTGACAAGGCACGTTCAAGAGATTCAGGCGGAACTGGTTTGGGCTTAGCGATTGCAAAATCGATAGTAACGAGACATCATGGACGGATATATATTGAAAGCCAAGAAGGAATCGGAACTGAGATTTTTCTCGAATTCCCAATTAGGTAGATTATTCAACAAATTAACAGGAAATTTACAATAATTAACAGTCATTTTAAACAAATACGATTATACTTTTACAAACCTTTGCTAAAGTATTACCTGTAAGCAACAAATGAATGAATATAAAGTAATTCGTTTTACGTTGATAAAAGTAAAAAATCTTTATAAAAAGAAGAGGGTATAAACAAATGAAGAAAATTATGGGAATTTTAGCAATGGCAGTATTATCAGTAAGTTTAGTAGCGTGTGGTGGTTCAACAACAGATTCATCAACGCCAACGACAGTGACAATTTCAGGATCATCTTCAGTAAATGCATTGATGGAAGAATTAGAACCAGCTTTTGAAGCAGCAAATGACATGATCGATTTAAAGGTAAGTGCTTCAGGTTCATCAGATGGAATTAAAGCAGCTAAAGAAGGAACAAGCGAGTTTGGAATGTCATCTCGTGATTTAAAAGCTGAAGAAAAATCAGGTGTAAACGAAACGGTAATCGCATTAGATGGAATTGCTGTTATTACGAATAGTGCTAATCCAGTAGCAGATTTATCATTAGAACAAATTGCTCAAATTTATAAAGGTGAAATCACAAACTGGAGTGAAGTTGGTGGAGAAGACTTACCAATCGCTGTTGTTGCTCGTGAGTCAGCTTCAGGAACACGTGGAGCATTCGAAGAACTTTTAGGAATCGAAGATGAAATGACAGCAAGCGCTACGGAGTTCAACGGAACTGGTGGAGTAAAATCAGAAGTTGCTCAAAATCCAAATGCAATTGGATACATCTCTTTAGGATCAGTTGATGATACAATCAAAGCTGTAAGCGTTGATGGTGTTGAAGCAAGTGCTGAAAAAGTTCAAGCGGGAGAGTACTTAATCGCTCGTCCATTCATCTTAGTTTACAAAGATGCAGAGTTAACAGATGCAGCTAAAACATTCTTAGAGTGGACTTTAAGTGAAGAAGCTCAAGAAATTGTTGGCGAAGGATTTATCTCAGTAAACTAGTATAAAAGTTAAATAGGTAAAATTAATCGTAAGTCCAATCAGTTGATTGGACTTACGATTTTTTGTTTTAGTTGGTAATCGCAGTAAATGGAAGATAATTTGTTGATTTTACGTAATTTTTACAAAACTTTTACGCTAAATCGACCAATGCTTAGAGGTTAATTGCTATGATAGTTATGATTTATCGCTAAGTTTTAGTGATGATAAGGAGGCGGCACGTATGCAAAACACAAATCATAAACGCAAATCAATGATTGAGTGGATTTGGAAGCACTTATTCCTTTTAATGGCGACAGTATCAATTATTTCTGTCTTTGTTATTGGTTTTTTTGTGATTTCAAATGGGGTTAAACCATTTATCGGTCCATCAAGTGATACAACGATTGTATATTTAGAAAAATTTAAAGCCACGGATCAAGTTCGCATCAACGGAGAGTTAATTACTGATTTTACTGATGCTGTTGAGTTAACTGACGGGGAACATACGCTACAGTATCAAAGTTCAGAAGGTTTACAAGTAGTAGATTTTACAATTGATTCAAAAAACAGTGATCCAGCACAAACAATCAGTTTTGAAACAAAACCTGAAGATAGTAGTGTTAATAGTAAAGTCAAATATACTTCAGTATTAACAATTGAAGGAAAAACACCAATTTTTGACCGGAAAATTTCAGTTGTTGTACCAGAACCGGCGTATTCAATCGTCGATTTCTTATTCGGTTCTGATTGGAGACCAACGGCTCAAAAATTATATGGAATTTTACCAATGATTATGGGAACGCTTGGAGTAACAATTGGAGCGTTAACAGTTGGTGTACCAATTGGGATTTTAACAGGGGTATACGTTGCTGAATTAGCACCGAAAAAAGTTGCACGAGTTTTACGACCAGCAGTTGAATTATTAGCAGGAATTCCATCAGTTGTCTTTGGATTCTTTGGGTTAACAGTTATTGTACCTTTAATTCAAAGTATTTTCGGTTTAGCATCAGGAACATCGATGTTGGCAGCAATTTTCATTCTAGGAGTTATGATTTTGCCAACGGTGATTTCAATGACTGAAACGTCTTTGCGAGCAGTACCTAATTATTATCGTGAAGGTTCACTTGCTTTAGGAGCAACACAAATTCAAACTATTTTCTCGGTAACAATTCGAGCAGCTCGCTCAGGAATTTTAACAGGTATTGTGCTTGGGATTGGTCGTGCGGTTGGAGAAACGATGGCAGTTATTTTAGTTGCAGGAAATTCACCGCAAATCCCAGATTCAATTTTGTCACCAGTTCGAACAATGACAGCAACGATTGCGCTAGAAATGAGTTACGCTTCGGGACGACAAAGTGAGATGTTGTACGCAATTGGAATTGTATTATTCTTATTTATTGTTTTATTAAATCTTGTAATTATGCGTTTAAATAAAAAGGCAGGTGGGCACTAATGAGTCGGAAAACAAAAGATTTACTCATCAAGTCATTAATTCTTGCATCAACTGCATTTACAGTTGGAATTTTAGTCATCATTATTGGCTATATCACTGTCCGCGGATTCGGTGCGCTCAGTTTAGAATTTATTTTTGGTTCAGCTGAAAATGGTGGGATTTGGCCAATGATTGTTTCAACAATGTACATTGTTGGGATTTCATTATCAATTTCAGTACCAATTGGAATCATGGCGGCAATTTATTTAACTGAATATGCTAAACAAACAAAATTTGTAAGTCTGATTCGTTTAGCGACACAAAGTTTATCAGGAATCCCATCAATCATTTTTGGATTATTCGGATTAGCATTCTTTGTGCGGAATTTTGGATTAAACATTTCGATCTTATCAGCTGGTTTAACATTATCAATTATGAACTTACCAGTCATTATTCGTGCAACTGAAGAAGCATTAAAGTCAGTTCCACAAAGTTATCGTGAAGGTTCACTCGGTCTTGGAGCAACGAAAATTCATACTATTTGGAAAGTAGTTTTACCAAGTGCATTACCAGGGATTTTAACGGCAGTTATTTTAGCAATTGGGCGTATTGTTGGGGAATCAGCACCAGTTTTATTAACAGCGGGTGTCTTAAAGGATTTACCAACATCGATTTTTGATGGTGGACGAACATTAACAGTTCATCTATACTTATTAGCACAAGAAGCAATTAGTCCAGAAGATTT
The DNA here is from genome assembly GCA_051660865.1 of Culicoidibacterales bacterium. Classification (GTDB taxonomy): domain Bacteria; phylum Bacillota_I; class Bacilli_A; order Culicoidibacterales; family ZOR0006; genus ZOR0006. The sequence continues at coordinate 38,106 of JBOFQK010000113.1, forward strand.
ACAAATTGCTTTTGCAACGGCAACAGTATTGATTATTATCGTTTTAGTCATTAACTTAATTGCCCGCTTTGTATCAGCAAAACTTGATAAAACAAAAGCATAAGCGAGGGATTATTTATGGTAGAAAACAATAAATTCGAAGTTAAAAATTTAGATTTATTTTATGGTGAATTTCAAGCTTTAAAATCAATTACAATGGATATTGAAGCGAACAAAGTAACAGCGTTTATTGGACCTTCAGGATGTGGGAAATCAACATTTTTACGAACATTAAATCGGATGAATGACTTAATTGATACAGTTCGAATTGAAGGAACAATTAAATTAGATGGACAAGACGTGTATACCAAAGATGTTGATGTCACAGATTTACGTCGTCGTGTTGGGATGGTTTTCCAAAAACCAAATCCGTTTCCAATGAGTATTTATGATAATGTTGTGTATGGACCGCGTGCACAAGGTATCAAAGATAAAAAAGTACTTGATGAAATTGTTGAATCTAGTTTACGTGCAGCTGCACTTTGGGATGAAGTTAAAGATAAGCTGAACAAATCAGGATTAGCTTTATCAGGAGGACAACAACAACGTCTTTGTATCGCGCGAACAATTGCAATGAAACCTGAAATTATTTTAATGGATGAGCCAACAAGTGCACTTGATCCAATTGCGACGTTAAAGGTTGAACAGTTAATGGAAGAATTGAAAAAAGAGTACACAATTGTTATTGTTACACACTCGATGCAACAAGCGGCGCGAATTTCAGATACAACAGCATTCTTCTTAATGGGAGAATTAATTGAAATGGGCGATACAAACGAAATTTTCTCTAATCCGAAAAAACAACAAACCGAAGATTATATTACAGGACGCTTCGGGTAAGCGATAAAAGGGGGATATACAAATGGTTGATTTTAGTAATCCACGTGCAAGTTTTGATCAAGATTTAGAATTGCTATCACAAATGTTACAAGATTTAAGTGAAGAAGCGCTACAGGCATACGGTAAAATTAAAGTAGCACTTACTGAAAAGCAAAAAGATTTAGCACTTGATGTAATTCGTCATGATGATGTAATCAATGAATTGACTGAAGAAATCAATGATATGGCAATTTTATTGATTGCTCGGCAAACACCGGTAGCGAGTGATTTACGTCGAATTATTGCGACTTTACGAATGTCATCACATTTAGAACGAGTAGCTGACTACGCCGTTAATTTAGCTGAGTATATTTTACTTAATGCTGAAAAAGATTTAGAAACATATACGGTTACAATTGTTGAAATGATTGATCATTTACTAAAAATGATTGTAAAAGTTATGGAAGCGTTCCACGCTCAAGATGCGAAGCAAGCACGCCAAGTTGCTGAACTTGATCGGATACTTGATGCGATGTATACAAAAAATCTCAATGAACTTTTTGAGGTAACGCGTTCTGAAACAGCAAATACAGCAGTATTGGCAACACAAACAATTTTAATTTTAAAATACTTAGAACGTGCTGGCGATCATGTGACAAATATTGCTGAGGAAGTAGCTTATCTAGTAAAAGGAAAAACTTACGAATTCAATAAAAGTAGTGTGAAAATGCGCTATTTAAAAGATAACGAGTAAAAAAAACCCAATTTGGGTTTTTTTTATTGCTTGGTAGTTACTATTAAAACAAAATACGATATACTAAGAAAGAAAATGGTGAAAGGAGTCAAGAAGATGGATGGAAAAACATATTTAGGCAAACGGGCGACAATCGAGATTGATCGCCCATTAGGAAGTAAGCATCCACGATATGATTTAATTTATCCTGTCAATTATGGTTTTATTCCGGAAACAGTTGCTGGAGACGGAAAAGAAATTGATGTCTATCTCCTTGGCGTTTTCGAACCATTACAGAAAAGTGACGTTGAAATTATCGCACTTATTGAACGAATGGATGATATAGAATTCAAGTTAGTCGCTGTCCAATCAGGAAGACACTACAGTGTCGAACAAATCTATGCGCTAGTTGAGTTCCAAGAACGTTTTTTTAAAGTGCAAATATCTCAAATCAAAAATGGAAAGGTGGTGACATTCAGTAATTACTAACGTTAATTGCTGAAATTATATGTATAAAGCTCTATATCGTTCGTATCGACCGCAAACATTTTTTGATGTCGTTGGTCAACACCACATTACCCAAACATTTCAAAATGCGATTTTACAACAAAAATTTACCCACGCTTATTTAATTAGTGGACCACGAGGAACCGGAAAAACAACGCTGGCAAAAATTTTCGCCAAAGCTGTAAACTGTCTAGATTTACAACAAAATGCTGAACCTTGTAATCAGTGCGCAGTCTGTCTAGGTGTCAATGATGGAAGTTTATCGGATATTATTGAAATTGATGCTGCAAGCAATAACGGTGTTGATGAAATTCGTGAATTACGCGAAAAAGCGAAATATGCACCAACGTTAGCAAAGTACAAAGTCTATATCATTGATGAAGTTCATATGTTATCAACGGGTGCTTTTAATGCATTATTAAAAACCTTAGAAGAGCCACCGAAACATGTCATTTTTATTTTGGCAACAACTGAGTTGCATAAAATTCCAGTCACAATTATTTCACGATGCCAACGTTTTGAAGTGAAAAAAATGACTGAAATTCAAATTGTTGAACGTTTAAATTTTGTGTTAGCACAAGAGGAAATTGATTTTGAACAAGAAGCAATGTCGTTAATTGCCAGATTATCAGATGGCGGAATGAGAGATGCTCTAAGTTTACTTGATCAGGTTATTTCCTATAGTAGTACACGAATAAGCTTGAACGATGTTTACGATGTAGCTGGGATTGCGACAGTTGAGCAAGTGCGTGCTTTTTTAGTTGCTCTTAATGAACAAAATGATGAGCAAGTGCTTCAAATTATTGAACAATTATTTGAAGCTGGAAAAGATTTAACCCAATTTATTGAGCAACTTTTATTTATGCTACGCGATTTATTAATTGCTAAAACGCAAACAGGTCCGAAGGAAGATTTGGTATTAGTTAAATCTATGGACATAAGTTTTCTTTATCAAGCGATTGATATTTTCAATACGTGTCAACATCAGCTTAAGTATACGTCATTTCCACGACTAGCTTTAGAAACAACAGCAATTCAATTTATGTATCCTACTCAAGTTCAACAGCAAGGGAATGTATCATCAAGAAACGAATCGGGAATGCAGCGAAAGATTCAAAAACTTCAAGAACAAGTTCAAGAACTAAATAGTCAAATTGAAAAACTTGCTCAAAAAGTGAAAGAATCAAACAAACATGCAAACTTCAAAACAATTGTTGAAGAAAAGCTGCCCGTTAAACTTACCGATACTGATTATAAAGATGTGTATCGTATTTTAGCACAAGCAACACTTTATCGAGATACACAATCAATTGCGCAATTACAACAATTTTGGTCAACGATTCAAAAGCAAGCAAATCATCCTGAATTAACGTTTTTACTTGATAGTAGCCCAAAAGCAGCAATTGCCTCAGAGTTTGTAATTGCCACTCGTTTTAAACATGTAAAAACACAACTTGAAGACGATGATATTCGCCAAAAATTAGAGAGCTATTTACGAGAAATTTTTGGACGAACAATGACGTACCGTATTTTACTTGAAGATGAATGGCAACAATTACGTGAACAATTTGCGAATAAATGGAAAAATAAAGAAGTAACAGAGATAACGTTGCAACAGTTGATGCAAACATCAATACCAACACCAGAACCTACAGAGGTAAAAGTTGAATCAAATATAAATTTAGAACCAGAAATTTTCGAGGTAGAACCACGACTATTTGATGTGGAAGATGTACAGGAAGAGCAACAAGATGATATAATAGTAGCAGCAATGGATCTTTTTGGAGATATTGTTGAAGTAATTTAAAAAAACAGGAGGAATAGTCAAATGGCAAGCTTTGCACAAATGTTAAAACAAGCACAAAAGTTACAAAAAGACATGGAGGTTGCTCAAGCCGAAATTGCTAAAATTCATGTAGAAGGAAGTGCTGGTGGCGGAGTTGTTCAAGTAACGCTAACTGGAGATAAAAAAGTTGTAGATATTACAATTAAACCTGAAATTATGGATGATGTAGAAATGTTACAAGATCTACTTAAAATTGCAATTAATGAAGCAGTTGATAAAGCGGCTGCTGAATCAGAAGCACGCATGGGTGGACTAACAAATGGAATGTCAGTGCCAGGATTGTTTTAATTTGAAATAGGAAAAAAGCGAGAATATTCTCGCTTTTTAAAATTTTTGATCAAAAGAAAGAAGGAAGTGTATGTTTTATCCGAAACCAATCACAGATTTAATTGAACAATTTCAAAAATTACCAGGAATCGGCAATAAGTCAGCGGAACGATTAGCTTTTCATACTGTTACGAAAATGACACCAGAACAAATAGACTATTTTATCAATGCACTTCAAAGCGTGAAACAAAACCTTCATAACTGCCGAATTTGTGGACATATCACTGATGTTGAGCCGTGTTCAATCTGTAGTGATATGAGCCGTGACGAAACAGTCCTTTGTTTGGTGGAAGATTCAAAAGATGTTATTGCAATGGAGAAGATGCGAGAATTTCGTGGGCGCTACCATGTTTTGCATGGAACAATTTCACCAATTGATGGAATTGGACCGGAAGATTTAAACTTAAGAAGTTTGATTGAACGTTTAAAAATCAATGAAGCTATTACGGAAGTTATTCTAGCGACTAATCCAACGATGGAAGGTGAAGCTACGGCTCAGTATATTCGTCGTTTATTAGAAGGCACAAAAATAACTGTTAGCAGAATTGCTCATGGATTACCAGTAGGTGGCGATTTGGAATATGTTGATGAAGTAACATTATTGAAAGCACTTGAAGGTAGAAGACAGATGTAATTATTTGAAATAAACGACTAGCACATCACAATAGTGGTGTGCTTTTTTTTTTGAAAAAAGAGAGGAAATAAAAACAATAAAAGTTTTTTCAAAAAAGTTCTTGACGGGAAGAGGAATGAGTGATATCATAATACTTGTCCTTAAGGAAAGCAAACAAAAGCAACCGAGAGGGACAAATGTTTTTTGAAAACT
>JBOFQK010000114.1:0-3404 GCA_051660865.1 Culicoidibacterales bacterium
ATTATAACAACTAATTTTAATAATGTAAAGTATACTTAAAGATACTTTACACCATTTGAAAATAATCTTATACTAAAATAACTAAGAAGCTGTAAAGTTAATTTGAATCTTAGTTAAAAAGGAGAATAAAATGAAAAAAACATATTGTTTATTGTGTGTTTTAATGTTAATGCCATTAAGTTTAGTGCAAGTAGAGGCAAGTGAAAATAGGACGCAAGAAGATTTAGTTATTCAAGAGAAAGAAAAAGATTTGCTATTTAAAAATGAGATTGATGAAGCAGTAGATTTGAATAAAAAAAGAATTTCAGAAACAGAGAAAATAAAAGAAGCCTTAATAGAAGTAAATCCAAAACTTGCACACTATAATGATGATGATTATACATATAATCACGAAACTGGTTCGATTGAATTCCATGTTTCAAAAGAAAAAATGTTTAATAATGAATTTGAGCGTTCATCAGCGTGGAGTTTATTAGACAGAGGGGATATCTTGGTAAATCATAGTACAAGTAGTAGTTTTGAATTACTTAAATACGGTCATGCGGCATTGATGGATTCGAAAGGTCTACGCCCAAATGAATCAACAACATTTGAAACGCGTGGTTACGGAACAACAGCAAGAGCATATGATTATTTAGCATGGCACAATAATAACAAAGATAAAATATCATATAATTACGTTCGTTCAAAGTATAATCAGGCGAATTTTAAACAAATCACAACAGCTACATTAAATAAGGCAAGATCATACCATGGGACAAAGTACTATATTGGATTAAATAATGCAAGTACGGCGAATGGTATGTACTGTTCACAAATAGTATATCTGGCTTATTATTTAAATGGTGTTGAGCGAGTTGACTTAGGAAATGGCATTGCATACGGAAGTAATCGAATTGTTTTACCAGTTGATTTATACTTAGATAACGATGTGTATTTCTACTATCGCCAAGGATTCTAAGTATGAAAAAACCATTCTATATACTAATAATTGTCTTTGCACTCGTTATAATGAGTGGCTTATCACCAGATAGCTATCCTCAATTAGTAGATTTTGAAAGTGGGACGAGCATTTTTCATGGTATTGATATGGGTGGAAACTGGCAAGGGAGCTTTCTGAGTATCAATGCGCAAAATCACCACCAGTTTCAGCAATCACCAAAAACATACAATCAACTACATTTTGATGAGTATCGCGACCAGTTAATTTTTGCTTCCGATTTACATGACGATTTGATTGTCGAGGGTGAAGTTGTGAAAGGAAGTGGTTCCGCTTATAGTGCAAATCTCTTTTTCACATCAAATAGCCAAGTTGTCCAGTTAGTCGGTGATCTAGAAGAAACGAGTTGGGGTGGAGTTGGTAGTCCAACAATCTGGCATAATCTAACAACAGGTGAAAAATTAACACGGGAAGCATTAGATTTCAGACCAATTCAAATTGAAAATCATATCTTAGTCAAGTCTTGGTATGAAGCGAGTGAAACACTTGAATTTGTTCGCAAGCTAGAGGTCATTGAACTGGATACACTTGATGTTGTTGCTGAATATCACTTTATCAGCGAACACCCAGTGAATGGAGAAGTATTTATTGCTGGTGACGCATTGATGTATTTGCATGATGAGCAACTCTACCATTTAGGGGGAGAGGGAGTGAAGGATGTCCTAGCAATTGATGAAACGTTAAACCAGTTGTTACTCACGACAAGTAGTGTGACATTGTTGAATACAACGCCACAATTTGGCTATTACTTGCTTACACTCGTTGATGGTTTGATGCTATTACGAATAGATACGGATGGTGTAAGTGAAGCGATAATTTTGAACGAATTACAAAATTGGCAAGATTTTGTTGTGATTGACAGTGAATTAGAGAGATTAACGAATCAACGTACAGTATTTATGACTGCCGTGGAAACACAAAGTGGAAAACAGCAATTGTTACAGCTTAATTTTGATGTGTCTGGGAATATCGTGTCGCACCAAGCTATTGATGAACCTAATCAACTTGCTTCACTGTATAAGAATAATGTAGTACTAATACCTTAAAAAATATGAATGCAGGTCAAACTGCATTTTTTTGTTGTATCGAAAGGATTGACACTCCTCATGTCTAAAGCCAGGGGATTTTCGCCTACTTATCGTAAAAGATGAAGAAAATTTTTAGATACCTGATTGTGGCAAAATTATTGGTTGTCATGTTAACGAGTTTGTCGGCATTTCAAGGCAGTTTATTTAATGCGTTCTTGTTCACTGGAAAGATGCAAGGATTCATTGATGTACCAGAAATCAAGGCGCGGAATGTCTTGAACACAGTTGCTAGTGAGTATTAAGTTGATGTCAGGAAGCTTGTCGTCCTAAGTCGTGAACTTGTCCAAATTTATATAAATGGCTACACGTTTTATGAGGAGTTTGGGTTTTTCAGTGGGGAAATACCAACGAAAGCGGAGTGTTGGCAGTTATGGATTACAAACCAACAGCTTGAAATTTATGATGCATCAGCAAGCAATTACTCATGCAAGCAGCGAATTAAACTGGTTTTCATTGTATGCACTTGCCTACGTGATTGGTATAAGAAGAAAGAACAACTTGTATTTCACTGGTGAGTGTTTTAAAATATGATAAACTTTTAAAAAAATGGAGGGACTTGTATGCAATCAATTGAACTATTACTTATTTTTGGCGGTGTAGCAGTGGTAGTGGGGAGCTTACTAGTGATAAGCCAAGCTCATAGTGTGCAATCGTGGTGGCAACATCGACAAATTCAGCGGTTACTTGCTAAATTGGATCAAAATGACTACCAGTATTTTCAAAATGTTGTTTTACAATCAAACCAAGGGCATGTACTAATTGACTACTTAGTTGTATCACAAATGGGGATTTTTGTTGTTAGTACACAAAATATTACGGGTAAAATTTATGGGAATGATTGGAAAAAACATTGGCTACAAAAGTCGGGATTGCAAAGAAAATTATTTGCGAATCCGTTTTATGAACAAACAGCGATAATTCAAGTGTTAGAAAAGCAATTACAGCTACCACACCACGTGTTTCATTCAATTATTATTTTCCCTAAAAGGGCAAGATTATGTGTTAGAGGACAGCAACATACGCTCAAAAAATGGGAGTTGCTGGCAACAATTCAAATGGAGGAAAAACGAGTTTTAACCGCTGAAGAAGTGAGTGAAGTCGGAGTGAATGTGCGTAACTGTAATCACTATTCACCACAAATAGTAAGAGAAGTAGTGCGCCAAAAAAAGATACATGTACAAAAGCGAGTCAGACAACAAATTGAGCGTGGGATTTGTCCACAATGTGGAAGTATTTTACACGCTCATCAAAATTGTGCCAATACGCGTTGCCAATATACGGTCAAAAAGCAAATGCTGTAGAAGGAAGCAAATTGA
>JBOFQK010000115.1:0-2192 GCA_051660865.1 Culicoidibacterales bacterium
TTCTTCGGCACGACGGCGTTCTTCTCGCTTACTTTCAGCTTCAGCTTCGTCTGTCGTTTCGAGTCCTGAATCATCCCAAAAATAGTCCATCACAATTACCCCCTTAGTTGGATTTCCAACTTTAACTTACCAAAATCAACCGCTTTTTTCAAATGAATATTCGCTATAAATATTATGAACTTAGGGAACAGTGTTTAAATTTTATCATGAAACTTCAAAAAGGATTTAAATTCAACTAAATTACTTTGCTGTTTGTGTAAATTTTCTCCTTTAATCTGCCCTTTAACCGTGAAATTTTTCTTGAAATAAAATTTATCCCGTGATTTAAATGCTTGCTCTGCTTGTTCTAACGTCGCACCAGCAGCTAATAATTTCTTGAATACTTCCGGATCTGCTTTTTTTATATTTAATTGAGTAAAATTTACTTTTGCTGGTAAAGTTGCTTGAAACCACGTCTCAATATTCGCATTTGTTAAAAAGAAAATACTACACGCATTTTCTTTCTCAATTTGATTTATTAATTGTTCAAGCACTCGCTGTTCACGATGATCTTGCACTGCACGATCGAGATCAGCAATAACTACACAGACATCTATTTTTTCCTGATTTTTTTGAAAATAATGTTTAAAACTCGTATATCCACCACCCGCTATTGATTGAATCTCAATCCGTTCACGATAATTTAAATGTTTTAGTAGTGCTTCAAAATAATACTTTTCTGTTGGACCTTCAACTAAAAAACTGAGTTTATTTGCAAGTTGTCTTTTCGGTAAATTACGGTTTTTCCGATCATATCTAGCCATTGATACCACCAAACTTCCCTTTCATGTAAGCCTTGTAAAGTTGCGTTGTTTCGGTGCGCACTTCAAATTCAGCTAGCGAATAGAGTTCACTTGACAAGTCTGCTCGTTTGTTGACAATATACATCTGCTGCTTTTGAAAAATATTTTGGTCTAATAAAAGTAAATTATGTGTGGAAACAATAACTTGCCCTGTTTGATTTTCACTTGTATGGATGAAATCATTGAAAATTTCCAACAGTGTATTTGTACTAATTTGTGAATCTAATTCATCAATTACAACAATACCACCTGCTTGAATATTGAGCAGTTGCTCCATTAAGTGCATCATTTTCTTGATTCCTTCAGATTCATTTCCTAAATAAAACTTCGCATTCGATTGTTCACGTTCAAAATAAATCTGGTAAACTACTTGTTCATCAGTAATTGCAAATTTTTCAAAATAAAAATTGCAAATCCGATAGTCGATAAATTTCATCAATGCTAGTACTTTTTCTTTTTGCTGTTCTAAGCTTGCTTTTTTCGTTTCATTTATGCGGAAATTCACTGCTTTATCCCCAACATTCAAAATTGAATGTGTTTCAAAGTGAAACTTCGTAATCATTTTCTTAAATTCATCTATTTCGACTATTTTTTCGTCGCGTAACTTTTGGAAAATCGGTTCTGTTGCTCTTTTCGAGAGAAAATTCACCAACTCAATTGGTAAGCGATCATTTTTTGTTGTTAACTTTTCATTTTCATAAAAATAAATAATTTCATCGTTGACAGTCAACTGTTCACTCACAATTGCTTCAGCATTATATGCCAATTCATAGTAATATATATCACCATTTTGATGTAATAGCTCAATTGCAAAACTCATGGTTTGCGTTTGATGATTACATTCTTTACTAATAAAATCATCAGGTAATCTCAATCCTTGTAATGCAATATCGCAAAGTTTTTTTATCGCTAATAAAAAATTCGTTTTCCCCGATGCATTAGCACCAAAAAGTACGACTGATTTCATGACCTTTTCGCTATTTTGACTTGCAAAATTTGTTTCGTATTTTGTCCCTTTAATTCTGGTTCCTTTTGCGGGGGTTAGATATAGTGCTTGCTTTTCTGCGAACGAATAAAATCCTCCAACTTCAAAATAAAGTAACATTTCCTTCACCACACCTTTCGTCAGATTTGCTTTTATTATAACACTAAAAAAAGATAAACAAAATAGTTGTTTATCTTTCTGGCTATTGTGATCGTTCTTTTACTCTATTTCAATCCAACTTATGGCATCATCTGCTTGTGCAATATAGAGCGTGCCGGTGAAATCCGCATTATACGTGTGGAAGATCTGTGTTGCTTGTTCCGCGGTATTCGCTTCTAGGCTTAAATGAGCGAGCACTATCGTTT
>JBOFQK010000116.1:0-1591 GCA_051660865.1 Culicoidibacterales bacterium
TCCAACCGAAGTAGTCATTCCAATACAGCTACCAGCTGGGGAACTAAAATTAAATTTACCAATTCCAGTCGGATTATTAAAGTAGAAAGGGTTTGCAAATGGTGTTTGGTGTATGCTACACTTAATCCATAAAAAAACAATTGTCAAAGACATGGGGGATTTTTATATGGATACAACATTATATAAGTCAAAAACTGACCGTGTATTGACGGGAGTCTGCGGTGGGATTGCTGAATATTTTGGGTTTGATCCACTTGTGTTACGGATTATTTTCGTGATTTCATTTGGGGCGGCACTTTGGGTGTACATTGCACTCGCGATTTTAATGCAAGAGCGAAAATTTTAAACCAAAGCACGAAAGTGAATCCCGAAGAGAAAGCATACTAGATAATGGTATGCTTTTTTTGTATATAAACGGTTTGTGTGAAACACATGCAGATGGTAGTAATCCGAATTTTCGCACAATGAATAAAGGTTTTTACAAGTTGTTGTGGAATTTTTTTGATACTATTAAAATATATCACGATAGAGGATGGAAACAGCTAGCTTTAACTTATAAAAGTCAATAAATACAAGTGATTTTTATAGGTTTTTCCTAGAGTAAAATCAAGGAGTGGGAAGCGAACAGTATTAAGTTATTATAAAACAGCAAAAATCATTGAATTCAAGCTCATTCATTCGTATTATGGACGTGAAGGAGTTGGTCGAAGATGATCCTCGCTCAAAAAATTAGACTGTATCCAACTGCTGAACAAGCACAAAAATTGTGGCAATCAGTTGGAACCGCGCGTTTTGTTTACAACTGGACACTTGCTCGCCAAGAAGAAAATTATCAAAATGGTGGCAAGTTCATTTCTGACAATGAGTTGCGCAAAGAGCTGACACAATTGAAGAAAACTGACCTTGCATGGCTAAGTGAAGTATCGAATAATGTCGCTAAGCAAGCTGTCAAAGACGCCTGTTTAGCCTATAAGCGGATGTTTCACGGTCTTGCGCAAAAACCACGTTTTAAAAGTCGGAAGCGGTCAAAGCCAAGCTTTTACAACGACAATGTCAAACTGAAAGTCAAAATTCAATCAGTTTTAATTGAAAAAATTGGTTGGATTCAAACGAAAGAACAGTTACCTACTGAAGGTAAATATACAAACCCACGCATTAGTTATGATGGGAAGTATTGGTATCTCGCAGTTGGTGTTGAACAGGAGTTTGAACAACCGCAATTAACCGGCGAAAGTTTAGGTGTTGATGTTGGCATCAAGCACTTAGCTGTCTGTTCAAATGGTACCATTTTTAAAAACATCAATAAAAGTCAAACAGTGCGCAAGCTTGAGAAACGCTTACGCAGATTACAAAAACAAGTTTCTCGTAAATACGAAAATAATAAGAAAGGAAGCCAATTTGTAAAGACGAATAATATCATGAAACTCGAACAACAAATCAAATTGCTTCATCGCCGTTTGAAAAACATCCGTATGAATCATCTTCATCAAACAACGAATCAGATGGTGAAAACCAAGCCATCTCAAGTAGTTATGGAGACGTTAAATATTCAAGGAATGATGAAAAATAAACACTTAGCGAAAGCAATTCA
>JBOFQK010000117.1:0-10982 GCA_051660865.1 Culicoidibacterales bacterium
CTTTAATTGAACTTGGTGTGTTTGCCTATAACATTCCAGCCAAAGCTTTATATCTAAAGTGTGGCTACGAACAGTTTGCAACTATTCCTGACTTTGTCTATTATCAAGGTCAAAAATATGCCGATTTACGGCTCAAAAAACAGTTAATCAAATAAATGAAAGAAGGAAATGCGATGTTACCAACGTGTCTAATTACTGGTGTTGCTGGCGGAATTGGTCTTGTCCTTGCCCAACAGTTTGAAGCGAAAGGCTACCATGTGGTTGGTCTAGACTGTGTGCCACGACCAGCACAACTATCAGGAACAGTTGATTATTATGAAGTAAATTTGCGCAGTCAAAAAGCGACACTCGCTTTTTTTGAAACACTTGCCAAAAAAAACTATCAATTAACCGTGTTGATTAACAATGCGGCTTTAGCTGATTACCACGAACCACTAGAACTCGTCACAACGACGGAGTTAAATAAAGTGATGATGGTCAACTTAAGCGCCACGATTTTATGTAGTCAACAATTTTTGGAATTGAATCAGCGCGAAACGTATGGTCGGATTATTAATATTGCCTCAACGCGAGCGTTGCAAAACCAACCGCATTGGGATATTTATGGAGCGACTAAAGGGGGAATTATTAGTTTCACCCAAAGTCTCGCAGTCTCGTTAAGTAATCGTCCGGTCACAGTCAATGCGATTAGCCCAGGGTGGATTCACACTGGTTTAGCTAGCGAACTCACGCCGTTAGATCATGCTCAGCACCCATCGGGTCGAGTTGGGACACCTGAAGATATTGCTCGTGCCGCTTTATTTTTGTGTGATTCTGAAAATACCTTTATCAATGGTCACAATTTGGTCGTTGATGGTGGAATGAGCAAAGTTATGTATTATGAATAAGAGATAGGATGAAACAAATGAGTCAAACAAACAAACACAAACAACTCCCTGAACATTGGAAAAAACTCGTCGCCTTTATTTTAGTCGTGATTTTAGGAAGTCTCGGCCTCTTAGATGAATTTTTACCAACAACAGCTTTACCAATTGATGTCCCAGCCGCGTATGCTCAAAATCAAGTGATTGATGTTGAAAGTTGCTCCCTGAGTGGCAAGCGCGAAGCAAACGTGGTCGTTGATATCGGCTTTGGTGATCGCGAATATTACGCCTATACGAACGAAGCCGCACAACTTGTCTATGTACAAGCGGCCGAAGTTACCTTACAAACTGATGATGAATTAGCGGAAGGGAAAACGCGTTACTGTAATGATGAAGCGAAAGTGCCAGGTACGGAAGCAAAAGATTTAGACGAAGGTCACGTCTTAGCCGATAGTCTTGGTGGAGTTGGGAATGCGTATAACATTACGCCCCAAGAATCGCAGTTGAACCGCTACGGTCAACAAGCCGAGATGGAAAAATTAATGCGCAATACGTTACACAACGGTGGAACGGTCACAAACTTTATCGCCGAAATTACATATCCTGATCAAACAACCCACACCCCTGAACAATATTTCTATCAAATGGAAATCAATGGTGAACTCGTGACTTACGAATTTTTCAACCAAGGATAAGCACAAAACTAGCTCGCAGAAGCTAGTTTTTTTATTGGCGGAAAATTTTTGGTCACTTTTTGGTCACTTGTAAAAAGGGCATTTTCTCACACCTTTGGCAGCCACTTTTCGTGTTGGTCACCGCTAAATTCCGTAAAATCGGGACGAAAGTTTCCCGTTTTTGGCGCTAAATGACACGCATAGGCAGTTTTGGTCACTTTTTGGTCACCTGTAAAAAGGGCATTTTCGGCGCATTTCAAAAGCTAAACTAGGAGCATCGGCGGCATTTGTCTGGAAATATTCGCAAGGCTGCAACGAAGTATGCTAAAATAAAACTAGCTAACGAGAAAGTAGGACTGAATCGATGACAAAACCGATTAAATTTGATAAACACCAAGAAACGCAATTAATTGCTGAAATCCAAAGTTATTGCGAAGCGAATTTAGAACCAATTACCGACTTACAAGCGTATTTATTTCTCGATTTTCTGACGAAAACGGTTGGGAATGCTTGCTATAATTTAGCCTTAGAAGAATCATATGCCTATTTACAAACGAAGCTGGATGACCTCTTCGTCCTACAAAAAAACAACTAAGTAGCGAGTTGAAAGGAGTTTGATGATGCAAACAACAGATACAATTATTATCGGCAGTGGATTAGGTGGATTATCTGCCGCCCTCAAACTTGCCCAAGCCGGACAAAAAGTCGTCGTCTTAGAACAACATTTTTTAGCTGGTGGCTATGCAACCAATTTTAGTCGCAAAACTCCAAGTGGCGAGCGAATCACCTTTGATGCTTCATTACATGGCATCGGTGGTCTATTACCAGGGGGCAATACGCGGATGATGTTAACTGAGCTTGGTCTTGATGATCAAGTTACGTTTATCCGTAAGCAAGAAACAGCAACGCTCTTACTTGAATCGGGCGAAACGTTCGATATTCCTGATGAGTTTGAGGCCTATAAACAGTCCTTACAACAGCGCTTTCCAACTGAAATTGAAAATATTGAGCGCTTATTTACTTTTCTTGACGCATTTGCCAAAGATATGGATGCTGTTTACACGAACAATCAAGCGCCGAATTATTTTGCGGAGCTGCAAAACCAAAGTTTACACGCATTTTTATTGACGTATACTCAAGATGAGCAACTCATTGAAGTCTTTAGCTTTTTATGGCTCTATTACGGCTTACCAAATACAGAATTAAGTGCGTTGTACTACTTACTCGCATGGATTTCTTACCATATTTATGGGACATTTTACATTCAAGGGGGGGCGCAAGCGTTAAGTGATGCCTATGTTGCCGCGATTGAACGCCTTGGTGGGCAAGTTATTTTACGTGAGCAAGTCGTTGCTTGTGAATATCTTGATTCACGTTGGCAAGTGACAACGAAAAAAGGGAATCATTACCTTGGTCTTGACTTGATCTTTAACGGTGCCCCACAACCGTTGCTACAAACAATAAAAAATCCAAGTTCAGACGTGACAAATTATTTGACACAGTTAAATCAACTTGAAGTTGGGATTAGTTTAACGCAATTATACATCGGTCTTGATTGTTTACCACAGACAGTTGGACTCGTGAAAGCTGATTACTTTACGCATACTTTTGATTCAGCAACGAATTATGAGGCCGTTAAAACCGCCAACTATGCGCAAATGGATCTTGGGATTGTCAACTATAACTTAATGGATCCCAACTTAAATCCAAAGCAAGGCTTCATTTGCTTAACAATCGGTGATTTGTTGAGCAATTGGCCACACGACCGTCGCAGTCTGGAATACAAAGCGCAAAAACAAGTGGTGACCGATCAATTGTTACAACGGCTCTATCAACGCTTCCCTGACGTTGAAGGCCATATCACAACTATCGAGCTCGCAACGCCTGTCACAATGGTGCGTTATACGAGTAATCCTGGTGGCGCGGTTTATGGGTTTGCCCAATCAGTCACACAAGCAGGCTTTGATCGACCATATGTCCAAACTCCAATTCCTCATTTGTATTTAGCAAGCAGTTGGGCGAATCCTGGTGGCGGGTATGAGGGCGCAATTATGAGTGGCTTAACGTGTGCGAAACAACTATTACAAACGCAAACTCAACCTAAAAAGGCTGCAGCAGCCGATACGCTTATGCCTGTTGCTGCCTTTATGCAAGGGATGGTGGCAAGTTTCAATCCTAAGACACCATTTCAAGCGCGGTATCAATTCGCCTTTAGCGATTGCGAGCCCGCTGCGATTATTGTTGATGGTGAAACCGCAACGTTCGTTGCCGGGACGATTACCGATGCGGACGTCGTGATTACGGTTAGTTATCCTGACTGGGTCGCAATCAGCAACAAAACATTAGCTGGCGAAGTTGCTTTACGGACAGGCCGTTTGAAAATTAGCGGTGCAATGGCAACATTTTTCAAAATTCCCGAAAGCTTTGGCAATAATAATACGACAACCGCGCCAGAAGTTGCACTTGTGAAAGGTTCCGCCTTTTTACCGCTTGCGTTAGTACCATGGATCTGCTATTGGTTAACCCAAGCTCAGTTGCAACCAGGGAGCTATTTGACGTTTACCTTACTGTGGAGTGTCTGTCTATTTGGCTTCATCAAACCAAAAGTGATGCGTCAACCGACAACCCTCGAACTAACAACGATGGCTTTATTTGGGATCATCCTCTTTTTACCACCACGCTTTGCGCCAGAAATCTTAAATTTCAGTTTTAGTGCGATTTGGTTGCTGACGGCCTTTTTCGGTGAAAGTATGACGGCGCAATATTCACAATATGAATATCCACAAGCAATGCGGACAACGACACTTTTCCGCCAAATTAATCGCCATTTAACTGTGATTTGGGCCAGTATTTTCTGCCTCCAAACGTTAGGCGTGATTTTCCTCCCCGCTCCATGGCATCTCCTCAGTTATACGTTGATTGGCTTTGGGGTTGTCGCTAGTATTTTCTATCCTAAATATAAATTAGGCATGATTGCTTTCAAAAAATAGGCTGAATTCAGCAACAAAATCTAGGTTTTTTGCGGAAATTGCGTTATAATGAAGCTAACAATTACTGTTAGGGGGAATAAAAGATGAGTAAAAAAGGTTTATTTATTATGGATATGGTCAATGGAATGGTTCACAGTGGGCCAATGAGTAGTGAGGAAGTGGCAACGATTGTGCCGTATATTGTGGCGCTGACGAAGCAATTCCGTAAACATAAACATCCCGTTTATGCCTTTGCACCAGCATATGAAGCGGAAAGTCCAGTATTTGCAATCTATCCACCGCATTGTCTTGTACATACGAGTGAATCAGAAGTCATTCCGGAAATTTTACCGTTACTCCATAAAGCCAATGTCATTTTTAAAAACTCGACAAATCCATGGCATGATATTTATACGCGTTTAGTCGTTGATCAAATGCTTGAAGATGGGGTTGTCGAAATGTACATTGTTGGTTGTCATACCGATGTGGCGATTTTACAATTTGCGTTGAACTTAAAAACATATTTACAAAGTAAAAATGTTCCCGTGGCGGTCAAGGTTGTCCACGAATCAGTAGCAACCTATGAGACACCACAACATGATGCGAAAGCGTATCAGCAAATTGCATTTGAATTATTAGCTAAAGCAGGCATCGAAATTATTTAAGCCAAAACGGGGTTCCCGCCTTCAAAGTGGGAGCACCGTTTTTTTGTTTGAAAACTATGCTAAATTTTCCAGTTTTTTTGATGAAATCAACGAAAAGCACACAGTTTTTACGAACAAACGTGCTACAATACTAGTGAAATTTCAGAAGGGATGGGGTTAATTATGAGTGAAGTCCAATTCAAAAAGCGCGAAATTGGTGCCGATATTTTTGCATTCTTTACGAATCTTGGTTTAATCATCGCTGGTAGTTTTTTGATTTTCAATCCAACTTTTAGTTTGCAATTTTTGATTTTCATTTTACTGCTTGCCGCCATGAGCAATGGGGTCATGTTTTTAGTGAAGGGGCTATTTTATCCCGTCACCAATCGTATCTTTGTGTTGCTAGCCGGAGTCGGTTACTTAGCAATTAGTAGTTTAATCATCATTTATCCAAATGTAAGTACTATTTTAGTCACGATTTTACTCAGTTTTTGGTTTTTTATCGATGGGGTGATCAAACTGATTATCGCTAAGCAGTATCACAATTCGGGTGAACAAAATTGGTGGGCAATGTTACTCTCAGCCATCACATCACTCATTTTTGTCGGCTTATTTATGATTTCCAATCAATTTAGCACGAATTTATTTTTAATTCTCGTTGGTGTCAGTTTCGTTTTCCAAGGAGTTAGTCTCATCTTAGATAATCTTTTTAAAGGCCAAACGGTAGCACAAACAAAAAATCGCGTCAAAGGTGGCTACTTTTTCTTACGTACCGAAACGTTGAAAGCAGCATTATTCCCCCGCAAATTGATGAATCGCTATCGGAGTGCGGAAAAAGAAGGGGTCAATTTCCAAAAATATTTAGACAAACAAAAAATCGCGAAAGACATTGAGCAATCAAGTGTCCAAATTGAAGTTTTTATCCATAGTTGGGAAAATGATCCGTTTATGATGGGGCATACCGATTTTGCAATTGGTGATCTCGTCTTGTCATACGGAACCTACGATGGCTCAAGTATTAAGTTTGGTGGGTTAATTTGTGAGGGTGTGTTAGCCGTAACGACAAAAGCAAAATATTTGCAGTATGCCATTGAACAAGAAAATAAAGTGTTGCTTGGCTATACGATTAACTTGACTGATCAGCAAATCGCTCAAATTCAGCCCGCCTTACTCGAATTATTTGCCAATACCTTTGATTGGCAACCACCGATTAAGACTAATCCGCAGGCAACTGATGCTGCCTCACAACTCTATGCAGTGACAGGGGCAACATTTTATAAGTTCAAAAGCTTACGTTATAAATACTATTTCGCTTTAAATAGCAACTGTGTCCGCATGACCGAACAATTCCTCAATCGTTTAGGCATTAAAGACCCTCACATTGGCGGCGTTTTATCACCAGGTGATTACCTTGAGTTTTTAGAGCGAGAAGTCAATTCAAGTGAAGATACCGAAATTATTGCACGGCAAATTTATGCCAAAGTTAAATCAGAGTAAACAAAAACAGGTAGTTCACCCTCTCAAGGGCCAACTACCTGTTTTTATTAGTTAGGCATTTTTTTTGTAATATCGTGAAACGGGAAGATAAATAATCAACCCAAGTGCGAAAATAATGAGCGTAATCATTGCTGAGAAGTCCGGAGTCGTACTACCTAAACTTAAAAGTGAAGGAACAAACTTCGAACCGATTACATAAATTGCCGCGACAAAAGCTAATAATGGTAACACCGGATATAAAGGCACAGTGAACGAACGTTCAACATGGGCATGTGTTGAACGGAAGCGGAAGACAGCGAAAATAATCGCTGCATAAATGACCCAACTCGCGGTCACAATAATATCAAGTAAGAAATTAAAGCTATTTGAGAAGATAAAGATAAATGATAACCCAATCACAACGGCTAACGCGCGTACTGGTGTCGATGTTTTTGGATTTAAGACATCCAGTGTGCGACTAAACGGAATTTCGCGATCTTTTGCGGCTTGGAAGAAGAAGCGGCTCGCAATCATTGAGTAAGCATTCACACTCCCAAATAATGATAATGCAATTGCTAAAGTCACTAATCGTGAACCAGTCGCACCAATTAATAAGGTTGCGACATCACTTCCAAGTGCACCTGATGCTAAAATTTGATCTGGTGACATGACAAAGAAGTACGTTAAGTTCATTAAAATGTAGGCAGCAATGACAATTGTCACCCCAATCACAATCGAAGGCATCAAATCACGTTTTGGATTTTTCATCTCACCGGCAATCGCACCGACACCAATCCAACCTTCATACGCAAATAACGTCGAAGCAATCGCCGCCCCAAAGGTTGCGATTGTTAATGGTGTTGAACCACTCGCAATTTGGCTAAAGTTCACTGCTGTATCATTTTGGAAAGCAAAGGCAATTCCCGCAATTGATAAGACGATAATTGGTAATAATTTGGCAAACGATGCGAAAATTTGGAACTGGCTACTTAATTTCGTACTAATAATGTTAATCGCTAAAATAAACACGAGCACACCCATCCCAATTAACACATTGACTGGGAACCCGTTGATTTCACTTGGCCAATCAAAAATCGCCCGTGTATAATCACCAGCTACAATCGAAAGGACAGCTAAGACCGCAGGGTAATAAATAATCGCAAAGACCCATGTCGTTAAGGCGCTCGCCACTTTTCCATATGCTTCACGCATATACGTAACAATTCCACCTTCTTCGGGGAAGATACTCGCAATTTCGGCAACCGTTAAGGCACTGAAAATCGTAATAATCCCGCCGGCAATCCAAGCGAATAACGCATTCATTGGCGTGCCAGTACTCGCAAGTACTGATGCCGGTACCGAATAAATCCCACTCCCAATCACCGTACCGATGACTAAGCTCATCGCTCCCCAGAGACTAATAGTTTTTTTCAAACTTGATGTTTGTGTTTGTTTCATAAATTCACCTCAAGAACAGATATTTTTTATAGTTTGTCAAAACTTTTATCTATTATAGCAAAAAAGCTAGAAAATACCTACGAAAATAGCGTTTTCTCTCGCGAAACAAATGTTTCCATTGTTTTTCACGAATAAATTTGTGAAAAAATTAAAAGCCTACTATTAATGGGCGATTTTTAATGATAAAATAAAAGAATATCGAAAGGAGTGAGACTATCTATGAGCGCTTCACAAGCACTTTTTTACAAGCTTGTTGATCCTTATCATTCAACAACTCAAGCAGCAAAACTTGCTGATTTACATAGTTTATTTTGGCAGCAACTCCCTGAGATTGCTGAATACCATGCCCGACCACAAGCGAAAAAAGCCGTTCTCGATTTACAAAATCGCTATCGGCAATTATTAGCCTTTATCTTATATCCGCAGCTGGCGAATACCACAATTGTTACAGTCCGCGGGGAAAGCCAAATCTTTTTACAGGCATTACAATTAGATTGGTATGAATTGCCAGTGCCATTATTTATTCATCACGGGAGTGAGCAAGCAGAAGCATTGAATTTATTTCAATCACCGCAAACCTTTTCCTTTGAAGAGTTAGCTGTCTTACCGCGCGAATTTGCGCATTTATTGCAACATATTTTAATTCAAACGCCGGTTTTAGCGACTGCAAACGTCAGTTTTTTAGTTGCGAAGCAGCAAGACCATCTCGTTGAAACCGATCATACCCTCGTTTTTCTCACTGATGATAACTTTGATGCTTGTTGGCAAGCAATTCAACAACACCAACAAGGGCATCATTACCTCGTTAATCTCAGTTCGCGTCAATTCGAGCACGCATTACCGCAGCATTTGCAACTGTTACCAACTGAAAATTGGCTTGAAGTTTTAACAGCGCAAAACTTAGCAGCGAGTAATCACCAGCTCTTACACGAGATTGATTTACTGTTTTTAGGCTATCAACACGCCCTTGAACTGTTATTGAGCTTTGAGCACAAGCAGTTAGCCAAACATGCGAATGATCCTTTACGTGTCAGCAAACACCAACAGCAATTGAAAGCGTTCCAAGCTGAACTTGCTTTATGGCAAACGTTCCACCAACGCTTCCGGCGCTTAATTGCGACCATTCCAGCGATTGAGCAATTTGCACAACTGCCAAAGGCACAAGCAGCTAATTCGACGAAAACGAGCTTACAGGCCTATCAGCAGCGCTTAAATTTTGAAAGTTTAGGGTACCAAAATCACCCCTTTGAGCAATTGTTACTCGTAGCGGCGAAACCATTACCAAGTACGCCAGCGATGCAAGATCTACTTCATACTTATTTAACTACTCATTGGGACTTGCCAACCAACATTCCCTTTAGCCAAACCTTAATTCAGTCGGAAGGACATATCAACCATGAATCAACTTAATTTGCAACAAGAACTCACAACTGTGCTTGAACAAATTCAAACTATTCAAGCCGCCTTAGAAACGACAGCTACGACACCAAGCTCGTTTGCTGATTATGATTTTGACTTAATTAATCGCCAAGCGCGCCAAATGAGTTATCATGATCATCCGCTGACTCGTGCTTTGGATAGTGATAAACAACTGTATTTAACTGTGCTCGCATCCGTACTCGGTGTGATGAACCACGATTTAACAACGAACTTAATTTTCTTCACGCGCTTACATACAGCCGTCCAAGCAGAAGGCAGTGTTATCAATTTATTAAAAACGGCAACTGAGCTTGATGAATATTTATTCGATGAATTTTTCCCAAAATTGATTGGCAGTCCGTTACGGTATAATTTTATCGTCGATGCACTCATTTTAAGTAGCTGCCACGGTCAACCAGCAGTCCAAACGCTTCATTACTTAGCTGAACTTGCTAATTTACTCGGCTTTGCTGAAGCTGATTTAGCCCAAATGACAACGTTAAGTAAAATCATTTTATTACAAAATGAACAACTTTTTCATCAAGCGTTTGAAAGCTTAAATCCGATTCTTGATTATTTCCTTTATTATACACAAACTTTTGCTTCAGGAGTGTTAGTGGCCAACGAGCGTTACTTTAAGTTTACGGCTGCGAACTTGCGACCATTCCCAAGCGAGTACCAAAAAACGATTACGAGTCTAATTGTGGAAATTGATCATGCAAGTTTCGATTTAACGCAATTTACGAAGCCCCTTGACTTTAAAGGCAATCAACTTGTTTATTTACGTGATTCAAAATTTAGTACGAAAAAAACGGCCTATTTACCAAAGTACTTTAACTTTAGCCAAATCCAGAGTTTGCAATGGCAAAATTTAACGATTGAGTCAACTCAGATTACGGCGGCGACCCAACCATTAGTCTTGTTCCATTGTCAGCAAATTGAATTTTTCCAAATTGATACTTTAACGATGGAGCATAACTTATTTACTGTCGATTTAGGTGAATTAAAAGCCCAAAACGCCTTATTAAAAGTCCCAGAATTAATCCCATTTACTGGAGTCGTGATTACTGCTGAGGCAGTGACACGTGCAAAAATCATTAATTTGACGATTCACGATACGCATACGCGCTTACAGTATGCGACGCAAAACGTCTTATTTGGTGGAACGGACTTTAAAACCCGCACCTTAACCGATGGCCCAGCCCATAGTTTAATTGCCGGTCTTGATCATGCCGAAACTAATCAATTGCGGCAAAAAGAAAGTTGTCAACTTTTCAGTAATTAAATGCCGCACTAAAAAAGCGTAACCTGCAGTGGTTACGCTTTTTTTGCGGATGTCGTGGCAAAACTTCGAGCTAAAAGGGCAAAAACTTGCGTTAAATAGCGGTTTTGATTGGTGAAATACGCTTGGGCATGCGCCGTACTTGGTAAAATGCACAGTTCACAATAAGTCGGATCAGCCGCAATATACAAATCGGT
>JBOFQK010000118.1:0-9509 GCA_051660865.1 Culicoidibacterales bacterium
GTGTGATGTGGCTTTAACTTTCCACTTCTATCCCAATTTCGCAATGTTTGAGCCGTCACGCCTAATAATTTAGACATTTGGGCGATTGAATAATATTTCAACTTTATCACCTCTCGAATAGAGTATGACAAGAATAACATATAAAGCCAACACTGTTTTATAATTTTTTATAATTTAGTCATAACTGTTTAGAGCCCCCCATTTGTTTTTGATTTGTCCTATTCTATCACTTTTTTAGCGAATAAAAACGTGTTACAATAAAAACAATGAAGAATTGTCGCTTTTTACGAAAACTTTTACGAATTAGTAGGAGTTTTTTGATGAAGTGATGTTCAGGAGGAAATAATATGTCAGTAATTCCAAAAGATACAAGTATCTATACCCCAATGATGCAACAATACTTAGCAATTAAGGCCAATTATCAAGACGCCTTTGTCTTCTTTCGGCTCGGTGATTTTTATGAGCTCTTTTTTGATGACGCGTTATTAGCAAGTCAAGAGTTAGAAATTGCGTTAACTGGTCGTGAGGCCGGAGCGAGTGAGAAAATTCCGATGTGTGGTGTGCCCCATCATGCGGCAAATAATTATATTGAAAAATTAATTGAAAAAGGCTATAAAGTCGCAATTTGTGAACAAGTTGAAGAAGCTGGAGCGGGGAAAAAACTTGTCAAACGTGATGTTGTGCAAGTGATTACTCCCGGAACTTTGATGAATCAAGAAAGCTTACGGGATGAAAAGAATAATTATTTGCTTGCGGTTGAACAAGTTGGGAATCAATTTGCTTTAGCTTATGCCGATATTTCAACTGGAAAAATTTATGCCTCACTTGTGAGTGCTACAGCCGTGAGTTTGGCGAGTGAAATTTTAAGTTTAGATGTGAAAGAACTCGTCGTTTCCAAACAATTCCCAACTCATTTGTATGAAGCGTTACAAACAAATTATCGAATCACCGTTTCGTTGTTTGAAGCGAATGAAACTTTACCAACACCGTTAGTGAATG
The DNA here is from genome assembly GCA_051660865.1 of Culicoidibacterales bacterium. Lineage (GTDB taxonomy): Bacteria > Bacillota_I > Bacilli_A > Culicoidibacterales > ZOR0006 > ZOR0006. The sequence goes on from JBOFQK010000118.1 coordinate 1,000, forward strand.
AATTGAGTCAAGTTGATGTCATGCCAGCTTTAATGCGGTTATGGGCATACATTATGCAAACCCAAAAACGGTCACTCGATCATTTCCAAGCTGTCCAATTTGTGGAGTCATCGCAATATGTGCAAATGGATATTTATTCAAAGCGCAATTTGGAGTTAACCCAAACATTGCGTAATAACAGTAAACAAGGATCACTGTTATGGTTACTGGATAAGACGCATACGGCGATGGGAGCAAGGTTATTACGTGCGTGGTTAGAGCGGCCACTCGTGTCGGTGACCGCGATTCAATCCCGCCTAGATATGGTTGAAGCATTTAAAGCAGATTTATTTATTCGTGCGGAGTTAAAAGAAGTGCTCAAAAATGTCTATGATTTAGAGCGGTTAGTTGGTCGAATTGCTTATGGGAGTGCAAATGCCCGTGATTTAGCCCAATTACGGCGATCATTACAACAAATTCCGGCAATTCAACAAGTAGTCAGCCAGTTACCTGAAGGGTTAGCGCAACAATTACAAACGCAACTTGATGCGTGTCCAACATTGTGTGCACTGCTTGAGCGAGCGATTCAAGAGAATCCGGGATTATCAATTAAAGATGGTGATATCATTGCTGATGGCTATGATGAAGCGTTAGATCGTTACCGTGATGCTCGCCGCAATGGAAAAACATGGTTAGCCGAGTTAGAACAACGCGAACGTGAAGCAACAGGGATTAAAAATCTAAAGATCGGCTATAACCGAATTTTTGGGTACTATTTAGAAGTGACCAAAGCAAATATTGGCCAAATGCCTGAAGATGGCCGCTATGAACGCAAGCAGACGTTAGCGAACGCAGAACGCTATATTACGTCAGAATTAAAAGAAATGGAAGCAACAATTTTACAAGCTGAAGAGAAAATTGTACAACTCGAATATCGTTTGTTTATCGAATTACGAGAACAAATTCAAGGTGAAATGCAACGTCTCCAGCAATTAGCAACAATGGTTGCCACAATTGATGTATATCAGGCGTTTGCGACCGTGAGTGAACTCTATGGCTATGAGCGCCCAAGTTTTAGTACAGATCAGACATTAACAATTATTGATGGTCGTCACCCAGTTGTTGAACAAGTGATTGGGACGCATGCCTATGTTGAAAATGATGCTTTGATGGATCAAACGAGTCAAATCTTATTGATTACTGGACCAAATATGGCGGGGAAATCAACATATATGCGGCAAGTGGCGATGATTGCCATCTTAGCGCAAGTTGGTTGCTTCGTACCAGCGACAAAGGCACAACTACCAATCTTTGATCGGATTTTCACTCGTATTGGCGCAAGCGACGATCTGTTTAGTGGTCAAAGTACGTTTATGGTTGAAATGATGGAAGTAAATAATGCGTTACAGCAAGCAACAAAGAATAGTTTAATCTTATTGGATGAAATTGGTCGTGGGACTTCAACGTATGATGGGATGGCGATTGCGCAAGCGATTTTAGAATATCTCCATCAAAAAGTTGGTGCCAAAACATTATTTTCAACGCATTATCATGAACTCACAGCCCTTGAAAAAGATTTACCTAAATTACAAAATGTGCATGTGAGTGCCATCGAAGAAGATCATCATATTGTGTTCTTGCATAAAATTAAACATGGAACGGCTGATAAAAGTTACGGAATTCATGTCGCGAAATTGGCAGAATTACCAACAGCGGTGATTGAACGTGCAAATGTGATTTTACAAACACTCGAGCAATCAGGACAATTACAATCAGTGCAATTGCCAACACCACCGCAACGTCGTAAACGTGGGAAGCAACAAATTTCTTTCTTTGATGCTCCAGAAACAATTTCGACACCTGTACGCGAGGTTGAAGTACCAATCGAAGTTGAGGTAATTGTCGAAAAACCGTCAGCAATTATTGCAAAACTTCAACAACTCAATGTGCTTGAACTCAATCCACTCCAAGCACAACAACTGTTATATGAGTTACAACAAGAAAGTTTACAAGCTGAGCAAGCGGAATAAGCGTGTGTGCAGTGCAAAAGCCGTAGTTAACTAAAGCTGAAAATAACAAAAGCCGTTCGTAAGCAGAACGGCTTTTATTATTTTTTGAAAATGAGACATCCAGATAAAATCGTTGTTAAGGCTAAAAATCCGAGCTGAGCCCAAGTAAGTAACAGCCATAAGTCGCCACCTAACACAACTGCAGGCGTTGTATTGAATTCGTCGACAAAAATCCCTAAATTGTAAAAGGTTCCGCCGGCAACAATGAGTGCTGCGAGGCTGAGACAGAATAATGGGATACTAAAAAATTTTAAACGCATGCTAATCACTCCTTTTTTTAATTTAAATCAATAATAACACAAAAAAACAATTAACAAACTAAAAATTTAGGTGGTTTCGATTAAATTGGTGAATGGTTCGGAAATGCGTTTAAATTGGAGCGTGTTATCGTGAAATAAGAGCAGAGTTCCACCGATAAAATAACCAATGCTAAAAAAAGAACCGAGCAAGAGATAACCAATTGCAAGGACGATAAAGCCAATGCCAATCCAAAAAGTAAAAGTTTGGGGGCGAATCAGTAAGCAGATACGTAAACAGGCGAATTGACTAGCAAGAAAAAGCAAAATTAGTGGCGATGTGCGAAGGAACGGAAAAAAGGGGAAGCCGATTTCAAACCACTGCTCAAGGAGCGGGAGATTGCTGCCAAAGTAAGTAGCTAAATAGCAAAGATAGGCGCACAAGAAGCAACAAGTTGTAATCAGTAAAATAACTTTCGCAAATTTTTTTTGTGTAATCATGACAAAACCACCTCGAAACAAGTTGATAATTTTATTCATTTTACGTGAACGCACATGTATTGTCAAAGTCGATTTTCATCGTTAGGTATGATATAATAAAAAGCTCAAAGTCAGATTGAACAGAGGAGGCATTAGGATGGCGGTAATCCAACGGATGAGTGAACATTTAGCAAATAAAATTGCGGCGGGTGAAGTAATTGAACGTCCAGCAAGTGTTGTCAAAGAATTGGTCGAAAATGCGATTGATGCCCAAGCGACCGCAATTGAAATCATTTTAGAACAAGCAGGGACACAGCTCATTCAAGTGAGTGATAATGGGAGTGGTATGAGCCATGATGATGCGCTACGTGCATTCGAACGCCATGCGACAAGTAAGCTCCATGATGAGTATGAGTTATTTCAAATTCAAACATTGGGATTTCGTGGTGAAGCCTTGCCATCAATTGCCTCAGTAGCAAAAGTCACGTTGCAAACGTCAACGGGGACAGAAAGTTCCAAAGTTGTGATTCATGGTGGCAAGTTACAGCTTCATGAGCAAGCTGCTGCGAAAAAAGGCACGTTAATCCAAGTCGAACAACTCTTTTATAATACCCCAGCGCGATTAAAATATTTAAAAACAACGACGACGGAAGTAAATCATGTGCTTGATTACGTGACTAAGACGGCACTCGCTCAACCAGGGTTACGAATCCGTTTGCAACATAATGGAAAAATCTTATTCCAAAGTCCGGGCAATGGTGATTTACGACAAGTTTTAGCTTTAGTCTATTCGTTGCCAATTGCCAAAAGTGCAGTTGTTTTTGCGGCTGAGACGCCAGATGTGAAAGTTGAAGGCTATGCGGCTTTACCTGAGCATCAAAAAACGAATCGGAATGCGATGACAATTGCAATTAATGGCCGAGTCATCAAAAACTATGCGATCCAACGAGCAATTATTGAAGCCTATTATACAATGATTCCCGATAGTCGCTTCCCAGTGGTCGTTTTAAATATCATGATGGACCCGCGGTTACTTGATGTCAATGTCCATCCAGCAAAACTTGAAGTTCGCTTAAGCCAAGAAGCGCAATTGCAGCAGTTAGTCAAAGCGACAATTCGTGAAAGCTTACAGCAACAAGCGTTAATTCCAACAATTGAACCAAAGGTCAAATCAGCGCAAACTCAGCCAATCCAAAGTCAGTTCTGGCAAAGCCAACAGCCAACTCGGACTCAAGTCCAACAAGCAATTCAAGCGTATACGCCACCAACGCTTGAACATGGTGAAAATGATAGCGCGCAAATTATGCAAGCATCGGTGCCGGTGAGCTCAAAGCAAGTGCTTGAACCAACGCTTGAGCAAGTTGGGGATGAGCAAAATGCTAGAGGAGTCTCTGGTGGAAGTTGTTTGTCTGAACAAAGGGGAGCCGAAAATCTAAGTGGACCAAATTTTGATTATTGTCAAACTTTTCCACCAACAGGAGCAACTCAAATACTGCAAATCAAGCAGGAGCCATTCCAATCACTTGAGGAGATGTTAGCAACTCCTCAAGATGAAGTAGTTAAACAATTTCCAACGATGCAAGTGATTGGCCAATTATTTGGGACGTATATTTTAGCGCAAGGCGAAGCGATGTTTTATTTGATTGATCAGCATGCTGCTCAAGAACGAATTAAATATGAGCAATTTATGCAAGCGTTACGGGAAAAAACGATTCAAACCCAAACGTTGTTACTGCCATTTACCTTTGAAGTTTCAGCCCCTGATTTTCAGTTTGTGAGTGATAATCTAGCAAAGTTAGCCCAAGTTGGTGTTCTAGCTGAGCCATTTGGAATGCAGTCGTTTATCGTTCGAGCGCTCCCAACGTTTATTCCCAAAGATCAAGAAATTGGATATATTGAAGCGATGTTTGAACTTATTTTGCAGCAACGCAAAATTGATGTGGTGCACTTACAAGAGGAAGCAGCGATTATGCAAAGTTGTAAAAAATCAATTAAAGCGAATCATGCTTTGACACTTGTGGAAATGCAAACTTTAATTCAGCAACTTGCCGAGTGTCAACAGCCATACAATTGTCCCCACGGTCGTCCTGTTGTCGTGCAACATCGGCAGTATGAAATTGAAAAATGGTTTAAACGGATCATGTAAAAGGAGAGTTTTATGGAAAAGTTAAAAGTTGTCGTCGTGGTTGGTCCAACGGCGAGTGGAAAAAGTCAGTTAGCGATTGAGATTGCGCAACAATTTGATGGTGAAGTCATTAGTGGTGATTCAATGCAAGTGTATCAAGGGATGGATATTGGGACCGCAAAAGTGACACAGTCAGAAATGGCGGGAGTTGTGCATCATTTAATCGATATTTGTGAGCCAACCCAAAATTATTCAGTCGCCCAGTTCCAACATGATGTCCGAGCATTGATTCAAAATATTCAAGCACGTGGAAAGTTACCGATCATTGCTGGTGGAACGGGATTATATATTCAAGCGGTACTGATGGATTATCATTTTGATCAACAACGTGATACGAGTGTGCGTGAGCAGTTAATTGCACAACATCAAACGACGGATAATCAAACATTGCATCAATTACTTGTTGCAGCGGATCCAAAAACGGCGAGTGAAATTCACCCCAATAATCGTCAACGGGTAATACGTGCACTAGAAATGGTCCAAACCGGACAAAAGAAAAGTGAAGTGCAACAAGCGCAAACCTTACTTTATGATGCACGAATTATTGGCCTAGATGTGCCACGCGAATTATTGAATGACCGCATTAATCTACGTGTGGATTTGATGCGCGAACAAGGATTGTTAGCCGAAGTTGAAGGGCTCTACCGTTCAAATTTACTTGGAGAAACGGCGAGTAAGGCGATCGGGTATCAAGAATTTTATCCCTATTTTGCCGGTGAAATTAGTGCCGATTTTGCGTTTGAGCAGGTAAAAGCTCATTCGCGGCGCTATGCAAAACGGCAAATGACATGGTTTAAAAACCAAAAATTACCAATTCAATGGTATGAAATGACTCCAGAAACAGCAAGCACAGTTACGGAAGCTGTTTGTGCGTATTTACGCAACAGCTTCCAAGCTCAATGCGTGGTGAAAGATACTACAAACTAAATAAAAAAGTCCCAATTATCAATTGGGACTTTTTTTAATAGGTACTGATAACTAAGATGAAATAGCCGATTCCAGCAATTAGTCCACCACTGAAATCAACAAGGACATCAATGACACTCGCGCTCCGGTTAGGGACGAAATGTTGGATAAATTCATCGATTACGCTTGCAAGTAAGACCAGAGCAAGGCTGTAAAAGAGGCTATGATACCAGATCAAGTTGATACTGGTGAATAAGCAAAGCCATAAAATTGTGAGCACAAAAAACTGCGTCATATGAGCGGCTTTACGAATTAAAAAATGTTCGAATTCCGCATTGTTTTGAGCTTTTAAGGTCGGATAAAGTGGATCGAAGATGACGTGTAGTCTTGAAAGCACCCAAGTAATCATTACTTTGCTCCAGTTGGGTGTTTTTGTCTTGAAGTGCGTAAGTTTGTTGTTGAAACTACGACTGCGAGCTTCACTTTGCTGACCAACTTGGAGTGAATTAAATGAAATAAATCCTTGCCATAAAAGGAGCAGAAGAATAAGAGTGATGAGTAAAGTAGACATAGGTAATCCTCCTAAACCAATTTTTGTATGAACATCATACCACTTTTCTTGAGAAAAACAACGAGAATTACTTTTGGCGTGTTCGGCATTTTTTTGTGATTTTGATGAAAAAAACGAAAAAAATTAGAAGTTTTCACAATAAAATACTGAATAATAGCTGAATGCGCGAGAATTTTGTATAGACAGTTAGAAATAAATAAAGTTTTTTTACGAAAAAGCTTGCAACTCGAAAAAAATTTGCATACAATAATCAACAAGTGAACAACAGCACAAAATTTTGTTGAACACAGAGCTTGGGAGGGTTTTTTTATGGTAATGACAAAACAAATGATTTTAGATGACGCAGTTGCGAATAACGTTCGTTTTATTCGCCTTCAATTTACTGACATGTTAGGAACAATCAAAAACGTTGAGATTCCTTTAAGTCAATTAGAAAAAGCATTAAATAACCAAATGATGTTTGATGGATCATCAATCGAAGGTTTTGTCCGGATCCAAGAATCGGATATGTACTTGCACCCAGATTGCAGTACATGGAAAATCTTAACTTGGGAACAACCATATGATGGATCAAAGGTTGCACGTTTAATTTGTGATATTTACACGGTGAATGGTGAGCCGTTTGCAGGTGATCCACGTGGAAATTTACGCCGTATGTTAGCGAAAATGGAAAACATGGGCTATGTTGCTTTCAATATCGGATTTGAACCAGAATTTTATTTATTCAAACGTGATGCCAAAGGGAATCCAACGTTAGAATTTACTGATAATGGTGGTTATTTCGATTTATCTCCAGTTGATGGAGCGGAAGATTGCCGTCGTGAAATCGTGATCGAATTAGAAAAATTAGGGTATGAAATCGAAGCGAGTCACCACGAAGTTGGACCAAGCCAACATGAAATTAACTTCAAATATGCTGATGCAATTAAAGCGTGTGATGATTTACAAACATTAAAATTATTAGTTCGCAATATTGCACGTAAACATAACATGAAAGCAACATTCATGGCGAAACCAATTACTGGTCAAGCTGGAAATGGAATGCACACAAACATGTCGTTATTTACGAAAGATGGTAAAAATGCCTTTTATGATGAAACTGGTGAGTTACAATTAAGCGAAACAGCTTACCACTTCGTATCAGGAGTTTTAGAAAATGCGAAGTATTTCACAGCAATCACAAATCCAACGGTTAACTCATATAAACGTTTAGTACCAGGATATGAAGCACCATGTTATGTGTCATATTCAGATAGTAACCGTAGTGCGTTAATTCGAATTCCAGCAAGCCGCGGAATGGGGACGCGTTTAGAATTACGTAGTGCTGATCCAATGTCAAATCCATATTTAGCCTTAGCAGCAGTATTAGCAGCAGGATTATCAGGAATTGAAAAAGGACATCATCCAGGGAAACCAATCTATGGAGACATCTTCCATATGAGTGATGTTGAACGTGAAGAGTTAGGAATTACTAACTTACCAACTGATTTACAAGAAGCATTAAATAACTTCGAGTCAAGTGAGTTAATGAAAGAAGCGTTAGGTGAGCATACATTTGCGAAGTTTATCGAAGCAAAACGCATTGAGTGGGATTGCTTCCGAACAACAGTACACCAATGGGAAGTAGATAACTACATCTACATGTACTAGAAAGCGTGAGTGCTTGAAGCCGTTTTTCATAGCTAGTTAACTAAGGTGAAAAAGTGATGGCGACGAAAATAAGGAAATGACTGAATTCACAGAAAATGAGTTCAGTCATTTTCGATTTTCAGCCAATCACTAGGCTGAAACACGTTATAAAAAAGAAAGCGTCTGAACACGATGCCGTGAAACGGCAACGGACTGGCATGTCAAAAAAGAAAGGAGCGACAGGCAGTTGAGATGCCGCCCGTCGCTCCTTTTGTTTTTGACGAAGTCCGTAGTGTGAAGCGCGTTTAAAAAAGAAAGCGTCTGACAGTGGTGCTACTACCAATTGAAAAAGTAGCATCGAATCGATATGAAAAATAAGCCCATCAAAATAGCAAGCTGAGATTGCGCAATTTTGGTGGGTGTTTTTTCGAGATTCGAAACTGGAAGCGTGTTTA
>JBOFQK010000119.1:0-3127 GCA_051660865.1 Culicoidibacterales bacterium
ATCCCAATTTTGATGTATCACGACGTCCAAGATGTTCCAAGCTCTGATGATAATAACGTTATGCCCTTGCATCAATTCGAAGCTCAACTGCAATACTTACACGCCAATGGCTTCACAACTTTAACAACGAGTGAGTTTATTGCCGCTTATACTGGTGAACTGTATTTGCCACCGAAAAGTATTTTGATTACTTTTGATGACGGCTTCCAGTCCATTCGTACTTTGATTGATCCATTGTTAGCCAAATATGATTTTTATGCGACTTCATTTATCGTTGGTAGCTATACTGAGCGACCTGATTGGCACTTAACACAGGCGCAAATTGCTGAAGTTGCTGCGAATTCACGGATTGATTTCCAAAGCCACACTTTTGATTTGCATCAGGATGGCGTCGAAAAAGGCTTGATCAATGAAGTTGATGCCGCCACCATTAGTCGTGACCAGCAAGCCATGACCGCACTGCTTGGCTATGAGCCACAAATTCTCTGCTATCCTTTTGGTGCGTTTAGTGACAATGCCATCGCTGGCTTAACGGCTGCCAACATTCCTTTCGGCTTTGCGATTCATTCCGGTTCATCAAATTGGGTCTATCTCAATGAAACCCATACGACCGCTCAAGGTGAAGTTCAAGATCCGCGAGCACTTCCGCGTGTCCGGATTAACGCGAACATCACCCTCGACACATTCGCAGCCTTAATCACTGACTAACATGCAGTCCAACACCGCTAAAAGCAAGCTAATTTTAAAATCTGCTTATCAAATTGCCACAAAATATCACATAGCCCGCGATTTCACGCACAACTTTCGGAAATTGGCAGCTTACAAAACTTTCCCTCAATCCACTAACCTATCCAACAACAGCTGAATGGCTAGCAACCTTCACGATAAACCAAAAAGCTACTAGCCTCGTGAGGTAGTAGCTTTTTTGCTCGTTTATTCTCCAATCAGCTTAGTTGTTTGCAACCAATGCGTGACTGTTTGTAATTATTGTTGACGTGCAATTTCATCGTTTGCTTCTTTATCCATCGCTTGAACGGCTTCTTCAACTGAAATCATCCCATTTAATGCGGCAGTAAATTGATTTCCGAATGCTGTATTAATAACTGGCAATGTTGTTCCACGTGACCATACTGTTGCATACTCAGCTCCAGCAATATGCGCTGATTTTAATGGATCATTATCAACATCTGTTGCTTCTGTTACTGATTGACGTGATGGTAATACTCCAGCACCTTGTGTCCATTCTGCTTGTCCTTCTTTAGTCATGTAATTGGCAAATTCAATTGCACCTTCTAAATTTTTGGCATTATTATTAATTGCATATCCTACAGTAAAGGCCATTGTATGTTGATTTCCTTTAATTGTTGGTAATTCAAGTGTTTCAAAGTTTAAATCGGCAAAATCTTGTTCGAAGGCACCTAATGACCAGTTCCCCTCAATCATCATGACTGCTTTTTCAGCACCAAAAGCTGCGATTGCTGAATCACTTCCTAAATCATCTTTTGCTAACTGTAAGTATCCTTCAGCTTTTCCATCTACCAACTGTTGAATGTAATTTTTTGCATCAACATTTTCCGCAAAATTAGCTTGTCCATCTGCAGTGATTACTTCTGCTCCTACTGAGTCAAAGACATCTAAATGACGAGCTAAATCTTTTTCAATTAACATCGCACCTTTTCCATCTGGTAATTTACTTTGTAATTCTTTTGTAAAGCTTAAGAATTCATCCATATCAGTCGGAATGTCCGCTGATGTATAACCAGCTTCAGCTAACATATCTGTATTTACATATAATGCTAAGGTTGAATAATCTTTAGGTGCTCCCCAGACCTGACCTTCTTCCCCTGTAAATGCTCCTAGAAGTGGTGCATAAAAATCTTCTTGTTCTGGTAATGTTGACGATTGATCATATAAAACCCCACTCGCCGCTAAACCAGGTGCTTCAAATGAATCAAGATAAAAAACATCCGGTGCATTTTTTGCCGCAAAGCGTGCTTTTAATACATCCATATACTTATCTTGAATATTTTCTACTTCAACAGTGATTCCCGTAGCTTCTGTAAATGATGCAATTGTTGATTCTAATGCTCTTAATTCTGATGGACTTGATCCCCATGTTGCTAAAGTAATACTGTCACTAACAGTATTACTCCCACTTGTTCCACACGCTACTAGACTTGTTGTTGCTAAAGTTGCTACAGCTAATTTTGATACACTTTTTAAATTCAGTTTCATTTTCAATACCCCTTTGAATTCTTTTTACGAAAACGTTTTAGAAAAAGTCGAAAAAAATATTTGTTCGCCTCTCCAAAGTCAATTGTTCTGCGTATATTGACTTATAAACCTTCAGAATGCCATTCACAGCAAGCTGTTGTCAACTTGTTGTGAATGCGTTTTCCGAAAACGTTTTCTATTACAATATTTACTATACATTCATTTTATCTGAAAGTCAATTACTTTTCCAAAATTATTCTTTTATTTTGACAATTTTATATTCATACGGTGCTAACGTCAGCGTTTGGTGCGCAAATGAAACTGTTTCACCCGTTTCTAAATTGACACCGTGTTCACCGTTTGGTAAGTATCCAAATTGGTGGGGATTAATCACTTGCACGCTCTCAGCGAAGTTAAATAAACAGACGAGCTTTTCACCAATTCCATGGCGAATAATGCCATGAACAGCCGGATTCGTTAACGTTAAAATTTCCGTTGGCGTTTGGGCATGGAGTAATGGTTCATTTTTGCGAAGGGCAATCACGGCTTTTGTTTGTTGGAACGTTTTCCCGTGTGCTGTCGTTTCATCAGTGCGTGTTGCTGCTTTTTCCCAATCGAAAGCTGGACGATGAACCCAACGCCCATCAACCGCTTTGGCTGGATCTTGCAGATATGTATGATCATTGAGTTGTCCCAACTCATCGCCACTATAGATTAAAGGAATTCCTGGTTGGACAACAAGATAAGCCGTAATCATCTGAATGCGTTTGAGGGCAATTGCTACTCCACTCGTATCTTCATCACGCATTGCTTTGCCTAAACCACAGAGACTTGCTAGCGTTCCGTTAATCCGTGCATCGTGCGTTACGGGATTATATTGGTAAATTTCCCCTTCCGCAAAGCTATTCGGGAA
>JBOFQK010000120.1:0-5026 GCA_051660865.1 Culicoidibacterales bacterium
CTGCTGAATAGCTTGTCGTATCTAATGCATCAAGCTCTGTGATGAGCGTTTGTAATGGTGTGAGATCGGCACGTGCATCATTAACATAGTGCAACTTCGCATCACCGAATGATCCATGATCTGAACCATTCCCATTTCCGGCATCAGTCACTACTAATTTTAATTCTTTGGCACCAGCAATGTCGACTTGCAGATATTGTTGCGGATCTTTCGCGCGCATCACATCGGTAGCGACAGCTTTCTTCCCATCAACATAAATTTCAAAAACAATACTTGAAGCGGTACTATTATACATCACGCGATCGACACCAACATATGTAGTAAATAGGACGGCATCAGTTTGCGTTAAATCATAAACGATTTCCGCATTCGCATGTGTCCCTAATCCTCGTTCATACGTGACACTTGCACCAAATTGATCAGTTAAACGTAACGGCGAGCCACTTACATGTTGATCTTTTTGAGTTGAACTATAACTTTGCGTTGCTTTTGTCCACTCATAATCAGTTAAGTACACATAGTCGGCTAAATCAACAATTGCGACTTGTCGCGTTTTGGTAACCAGATTTCCATCGCGATCTGTAACACGATAAGTGATTTCATAGTTACCAGGTTTTGTCGTAACAACTGTTTCAAATCCGGTTACTTGAACTTGATCAGTTAAATCACCATCTTCAACATCATGTGCTTGATATGATCCAATCAGCGTTGTTTCATCTAATTGACTGCCAACTTCATAAACACTATTACTTGGAATACTCAGCTCCGGTTTTGCACTGACTGTTAATAAAACTGGATTCCCCCAGGTTGCATGGTCAGCACTATTACCATTGCCAGCATCCGTTACGACTAGTTTTAATTCACTTGCTCCTGCAATGTCAATTGATAGATACTTCTGTGCATCGCCAGCTTTCATCACACCACTATCATAGCGTTTGACACCATCAACATAGACTTCGAAAGTGATAGTTCCTACTTTTGTCGACATATCGTGGTCAATTCCAACATATGACTGGAAACGATCATAATCACCACTACTTAAATCATAAACAAGTTCGGCATTTGCATGCGTCCCAAGCCCTCTTTCATAAGTTGTAGCTGAACCAGCTATATTAGTTAGCGCTAATGGGTTCCCATTTAAATTAATATCTTTTTTCGGTGCTGCATAACTTTGACTTGCCGTTTTCCACTCAAAATTTGTTAGTGGTGTTGCTTCCGCTATCACATGAACCGTCATTTTTTTCTGCACTGTTATATCTTGATCTGTAACAGAATAAACAACTTCATACTCACCTTTGACATCTGTTTGCACAGTTGATTCAATCTGAATTTGATCACTAATTACTTCAGATACATAATTTGTTGCATGAACATAATCCAGTGGATTAAATGTTGCATATAATGGCAAATAAAGTTCTTGTTGTGCCATTGTTACTATCGGCGTATAACTATGATACCCGGCACTTGGTGTTCCGGCTACTAAATCGGCACCATAGGGAATAACTGTATACTCATAGTTTTCTGCCGTATTGTAGTTATCATCGATAAATGTATTTGTCCGGGTAAACCCAATCACCTCACCATTACGTAAGACCTCATATCCGAGTAAATCGGCATCATTCGCCGTTGTCGAAAATGTAAGCTGCCCCGTTGAGCTTAATCCTTCAATTGTTGCTGTCTCACTTACTGCTAAACCTGGTCCTTCATATTCCCAAGCTTTAGTATTTAAATACCAATACTTATTTGCTTGGGGATATGTCTGTGCAAGTTCATTTGCTATTTCATCACTCACAATTAATCCGTGGCGACTGAAATGTTCAGTTAAGTCAACACCAAATACTTCTGATGAATATTCTACAAGTGTGTCATTTTTAATTTCTGCTGTTGGAATACTTGGACGACGTTCACGGTACATTCGATTCAATTCAGGCCAATATGATTCATTTGCCATTTGCAATTGCCAAAATGCAGCTAACGTGACAAAGTAGCCACCATCTCCAAATTGATGATTATCATTATCTACAGCAATTTTCTTGTATACTTCCTCATATTTTATCCGGTCATTGATTGTTCCAGTCAATGCACTTGCATACGTTGCTTCCATATTGTTTGTTACTTCAGCCCATGTTCGATATCTGTTGTCAAAACGATGTCCAGTTTCATGAGCCATTCCCCAACTATTTAAGAATCCTTCTCGCAATACTGCTGAGGCATGTCCGGTTTGAATCCCAACGTGACAAACATACGCATATAACGCACCATATGGCTGCATTACTCGGACATGTTCTTTGAGTTGTTTAGGATCATGAACTTCAGCACTTCCATCTAATCCATTAAATGCTAATAACGCATTAAATGTATCATTCCAATGATTTACTGTTGTAATTGGACTTTGACCCTCAGTCACAAAAACTTGATAGCCACTACTTGCTAGCGTTGAAATTAATACGCGATCACTTTCAACTTCCAACAAATCGAGGACACTTGTATCCCCTACCGCTTGTGCTGCCATTAATTTTTTGTAATATGTATTTACTTCTTCAACAAACTCCGCAGCATCATCACCTTGACGATAAAATGGGAAATCATGCCCGCCTTCAATCCGAATTTTAGGCGCTCTTCCTTGTTGTTCTTCTGTATATGGGTTCACAATATACGCGGCTCCACCCGGATTTGGTCTATACTCATAACTTCCAGAATCAAGATCAAATACCGGTACTGTTATTTCATTTCTTCCCGGATACAATTGTGTTGTTTTTACATATCCTCGCCAAGTTCCTTGGTTTTGGCTAAATCCTATTTGTGGTAAATTTTTCGTTCCTGGTTCGACATCTAAATACACAACTATTGTTTCACCAGGTAATCCATAGACACCGGTTGCTTGATAATTTTGACCAGCCGACATCATTGAGAGGGTATTTTTTGCATGAGCATTCATATCTCCATCTTGATTTGCCGTCATCAGTGTATAGTTATCATTTATCGTGCCATTTATACTCGCCAATGCTAGCTCCATAATCTTCACTAGTTCGGTATTTCCAGGATGTTCTTGAACAGCTTCGTTAATTTGCTCTAAAATTTCTTTATCTGCATATTGCGGTTTTAAAGTAACATATGTCTGATCAATAAATAAATCATGCACGACATTCGCAACTGCATCAGTTTTATAAAAGGCTAACTCAGTTAATGTTGCTGATTGTTCCGTCGATTCAATGAACTTAAATTTCAATCGCTTCACTTGCGTTGGTTCAAATTCAACCTCTACTAAAGTATTCGTTGCACTATATCCCCCAGTGGTGATTAATTCAAACGTTTCGCCTTCACTCGTTGCTGAGGCATACACTTCAAATTTTGTCGCAAACCCTTTACTATCCCCACGTGCGCCAAAAACAAGACGATTAATTAGTTCTTTTTGATCAAAATGAACAGTAACTTCATTTTGCCACGTTGCTGAATTTAAGCGATTGGTTTCCCAGTATGTTTTTGCATCATCATCAAGGGCATTGTTAATCACCTTATTTGCATAGTGACCACCATTATTTGTAATAGAAGTGATTTTACTAGTTGCTACTTTAAACTGTGCATTATATGCCGCATTCTCAAAATTAACAAATGGTCGAGTTTGAGCGATTGTCGCTTGAGCTGGTACCCGTTGCTGTAAAATCCATGCATCTTCAAGTGCTGTTTTATATTTTTCAGCTAGCGGATGGTTTTTTACTGCTTCTGATAATTGCGTTAGTACCGTTTCATTCGCATACGCTTCATTTAAAGTTGATTTTGTCTCATCAGTAAACAATTCTTGCATCGCATCAGCAACGCGATCTTGCGTATAGAAGGCTAACTCTGTCAGTGTTGCCCAATTTTGCGTTGATTCAATAAACTTCAGTTTCACGCGCTTGATTTCTGTCGCAGTGAATTGTGCTTCGATCAATCCGGTTACGGAAGTATGTTCACCAGTTGCTAACAACTCAAACGTTTCCCCTTCGGCTGTTGGTGAAGCATAAATTTCAAACTTTGTTGCAAAACCTTTTTGATCAGGGCGGGCACCAAAGACAATTCGATTCAAAATCGTTGCTTCTTTTAGGGTTACAATCACTTCATTGTTCCAACTTGAACTATTTGCACGATTGGTTTCCCAATAAGTGCTCAAATCTTCATCAACGGCATTTTCAATCACCTTATTTGCATAGTGACCACCATTATTTGTGATTGACGCTATGTTACTTGTTGGCATTTTGAAAACTGCACTGTAAGCTTCATTTTCGAAAGCTTCAAATTTTTGTACATTCGCAATCGTTGCTTCTACCGGTATATGATTCAACAATGCTTTTGCATCGGCTAAGACAGGTAATAAATCTTCGGCTAATGGATGCAAGATTGCAGACCTCACTAATTCTTCCAGAGCCTCAGCATTTGCATACGTTGGGTTCAAATTACTTTTCGTTTCATCAGTAAAAACTTCATTGACAGCTTGTCTAATTTCATCAGTTTGGAAAAAGGCTAACTCAGTTAATGTTGCCCAATTTTGTGTTGATTCAATAAACTTCAGTTTCACTCGTTGCATTTTAGTTGCAGCGAATTCCGCTTCTACTAAACCAGTCGTACTATTATGTTCACCAGTACTAATTAATTCAAATGTCTCACCTTCACTTGTTGGTGATGCGTATACTTCAAATTTCGTCGCGAAGCCTTTTTGATCAGGGCGGGCGCCAAAGACAATCCGACTAAATTCAACTTCCTCTGTAAACGTAACTGTAACTTCATTGTTCCAGGTTGTACTATTCGCACTATTCGTTTCCCAATACGTTGTCAGATCATTATCAATGGCATGCTCAATCACACGATTACTGTAGTGTCCAGTATTATTGCTAATATCCGCAATTTTTTCACTTGGAATTTGAAAAGCTTCACGATATGCCGTATTTTCAAAATATGTGACTACTTGTGTTTTCGCTTTTGGAACAATACTAGTCACTTTTTTTTGTTCATCGGTAGTTGCTACTTGTTGTGTCGTTACTTCTTGTGC
>JBOFQK010000121.1:0-2393 GCA_051660865.1 Culicoidibacterales bacterium
CATAGTGTATTGCGGCGGACATTTGCATTACCAAAAGAAATGAATTTACGCCAATTTGTTGTTAATATTGGGATTTATGCCTTAATTGTCCAATTGATTGGCGCAATTTTTCTCTTTTTTGTTTTCAAAGACGATCCAAGGGCTAACCCGGTTTGGAGTGCAATTTTTCACTCGGTGTCAACGTTTGGAACGGCTGGTTTTTCGTTGTATCCAAACAACTTTGAATCATATCTTGGTGATGGTTTGTTGAATTTAGTAATTAGCACGATTGCTTTATTAGGTGCGCTCGGGTTTATCGTGGCAACTGATGTCATCGGTGTAGCTCGGGGGCAAAAAAAAGGACTGACGTTTACGACGAAAGTGATTTTATCCTTGATGGCAATTTTTTTAGGGGTGTCGACAGTAATTACGATGTTTTTAGGAAATATCAGTCAAGGCCAAGGTTGGTATCAAGATTTTCTCATTGCGAGCTTTCAAAATATCAATGCGATGACAACAGCCGGCTATAATACCGTACCGTTAGCGAATATTTCTAATGGGTTTATCTTCATTTTAATTGTTTTAATGGTTATCGGTGGTGCACCTTCAGGAACGGCTGGTGGTTTAAAAATTACGACAGTTAGTGCAACGTATGCTGCGGTTCGAGCATTCATCAAAGGTGATTCGCAAATTAAGTTGCTCAATCGGGCGATTCCCCAAGAACGAGCAAAGATGGCAATTGCGACAGCGTTTGTTTATTTATCACTTTTATTTATCGGCTTTACCATCCTACTTTTTGTCCAACCAGAAATGGGGTTTAAGGAATTGTTATTTGAAGCAACAAGTGGCTTAGGAACTGTTGGTTTAACGATGGGAATTACGAGTCAGCTGAATCCGGCTGGAAAGTTGGTCATTATTTTCTTGATGTATGCAGGAAGGGTTGGAGTTTTAACGATTTTGACGAGTATTACGATTCATCAACGCAAAAAACAGCAATTAAAATATGAAGACATGGCTGTCTAAAAACGCAAAAAAATCACGACTGTTCGTCGTGATTTTCTGTTTAATAATGGTATAATAAAAGATATTGTTAGTAACAGGAGTAATTTTATGACATATACAGGAAAATTTATCACATTTGAAGGCGGCGAAGGTGCTGGGAAAACGACGGTTATTCAAGCAGTGCGAGCTGAACTTGAACGCCAAGGCTTTGAGGTGATTGTAACACGTGAACCAGGTGGGACACCGATAGCTGAGAAAATTCGCCAAGTTATTCTCGATGTTGAGCATACGGAAATGGCAGCAAAAACCGAAGTGTTATTGTATGCGGCCGCAAGAGCGCAACATTTATCTGAGTTAGTTATTCCGAGTTTAGCAGCTGGGAAAATCGTCCTCTGCGATCGATTTGTGGATAGTTCACTCGTCTATCAAGCGTATGCACGTGATTTAGGCTTTGATGCAGTGTACACGTTAAATGAATATGCAATTGGAACTTATTGGCCACAAGCAACAATTTTGTTGGACATAACACCTGAAGTTGGTTTAAAGCGTGTCTTTTCAAAACGCGATGCGAGTGAAATTAATCGCCTTGATCAAGAAGCGTTTAGTTTTCATCAAGCAGTTTATGAAGGATACCATGATTTGGCAAAACGTTTTGCTTCACGGTTTAAAATTATTGATGCGAGCCAACCCGTTGAAAATGTCATTGCCGATACACTAATTGAAATTGAGCGAGTATTAGCTGATGGTCAATAAATGGGAGCAAACACAGCCGATAGCGAGTCGGATTTTGATGAATAGTTTGGCCAAAAATCGCTTGAGTCATGCGTTATTATTTCATGGACAACCACAAGCTGTGCAACTTGAATTTGCTCGTTTTGTGATTCAAGCAAAATTATGCCCGAAAAAAAATCAAAATCAGCCCTGCGGGCAATGTTCAACATGTCAGCGCATTATGCATGGTACGCATCCAGATGTAATTTTGATTGAACCTGATGGAGCGTCAGTGAAAAAAGAACAAGTCCAACAACTGCAACGAGATTTATCACAGACAAGCTTTGAAACTGGGGAACAATTTTATATTATTATGGCAGCTGAATTAATGACGATGCAAGCGGCCAATAGTTTATTGAAGTTTTTAGAAGAACCAACAGGCCAGCAAACGGCATTTTTATTAGTTTCAACACCGACAAAATTACTAACGACAATTTTATCGCGTGTCCAAGTCATTCAACTATTACCACCAAATCAGCAACAACGGATGACAGCGTTGGTAGCAAAAGGGATGAATGAAAAGTATGCTTTTTACGCAAGTGTTTTAACAGCAGATTATGAACGGTTACAACAACTTGTAGTTGATGAACAATTCCAACAGCTTGTAGCTGATGTTGAGTTATATGTTGAGCAACTTGAGT
>JBOFQK010000122.1:0-4101 GCA_051660865.1 Culicoidibacterales bacterium
TGTAATAAGCCAAGTAATTGATTCGTCGCATAAATAGTATCTTCAGGTTGAATTAATTGTTTTTGAATCGCAAACGTGATTAGGCGATTAATATGTGCATCCATCGGTTCTCTCTCTCTTTCGGGGGAATTATTTTGTGAAAATTAGTGGTTGTGTTGCTAAAACGTGCGTTCCATTCGCCACATCGGCAACATAGAACGTTGGTGCATAGCCAATTTTAGCCGTATACGCTTGCGCAACATTTGCTTTAAAGTCAGCGATTGCGTCCGCTTTGACGATACTCACCGTGCAGCCACCAAATCCGGCACCAGTCATGCGTGAACCGATCACGCCAGCTTGTTGCAACGACACTTCAACTAACGTATCTAATTCAATCCCCGTCACTTCATAGTCATCACGTAATGAATTGTGTGAAGCAATCATTAATTGCCCAAATTCGATTAAATCAGCGTTTTCTAACGCCTCGACTGCTTTTAACGTCCGTTGGTTTTCATAGACTGCATGTTTCGCACGTTTACGAACAACTTCATCTTCGATCAAATGCGCAAGTTCATCAAATTTTTCGATACTTAATTCCCCTAAACTTGAAATCTCGCTTACCGTTTGTAACGTCGTTAACGCTTGAATCGTTTCGTTGCGGCGCTCATTATATTTTGAATCGGCTAAACCACGACGTTTGTTCGTGTTCGCAATGACGATTTGGTAACCATTTAAGTCAAGTGGTGAATAACGGTACGCTAATGTGTTGCAGTCCAATAAAATCGCGTGATTCTCACGTCCCATTCCAATCGCAAACTGATCCATAATCCCACAGTTCACGCCGATAAATTCATTTTCGGCTTTTTGGCTTAATTTTACCATCTCGACCATATCGATTTCTAAGTTAAATAATTGTTGTAACACAACCGCCATTGCCAACTCAACTGACGCTGATGACGATAATCCAGCACCATTAGGAATATTCCCATAGAATAACACATCAAAACCGTGCGCAAACGTTCCAAACTGCTGTTGGAACACATCAATGACCCCTTTAGGATAGTTCGCCCAATCGTCAGCCGGCGTATTTTCAAGCGCTGTTAATGTCCCCGTAATTGTCCCAATTGCTTCAAAGTTCATCGAATAAAAACGGTATTGTTGATCCGAACGTGGTTTCACTAACGCATACGTTCCAAAGCTTAACGCACATGGGAAGACGTGTCCGCCATTATAATCCGTATGCTCCCCAATTAAGTTCACGCGTCCTGGTGAGAAGATCGCTAATTCGTGTGTTGTTCCAAAAATTGTTGCAAAAGTTGTTGCTAAAGTTTTCATCTGTTTTTTCCTCTTTTCAGTTCGTTTCATTTAGTTTAGTTTCATTTATTTTCGTTTAGTTGCTAGTCATTACTAATTAGTAGTGAAGCGAGTTTTTTTCCAGGCTTATTCAGCCTTTGAGCGGACTAAAATCGCTGGGCGTTTTAAGCCAAGAACTTCAATGCTCGGCCACGTTGACGTTTGCGTTAAAATGTCGACACCGTGTTCAGTCACTAAAAACGTATCTTCACATTTCACTCCTGGTAGCATTGGATTCCAAGCGTACGCTTGATGCAGTTTCACGACCGCTTCTGTCGTTGGTGTCACTAAATATTCGCGCGTTAAGTAACCCGCTAAGCCACCTTGATGTAAAATTTGCCAATCCGTCGGTTTCCCCACCGCTTCATAAACGGCAATGCCATCCGCTAAAATCGTGGCTACGGAAACTCCAGGTTGTGTCGCTTGCATCATCGTTGCCGAAATTAACGCAACTTCAAGTTGATTAGCCGCTAATTCCGCTGGTAAGTCACCGAAGTGGACAAGCCGTGTCACATTCGCGACTAACCCGCCACGTTCCCCACATAAAACAATCATCACGTGGTTTTCAATTGGTTTATGCGTTGGCATCGGATGACGGTAGTTCAATAACCGCTCATCACTTGAAACTAAAATTACTTGCGGGTGAATCCCTTGGCTTAAACACGCTTGCGCAATTTCCGCCTCAACCTCATGTTCGCTCATCCCCGGCGTAAACGTTGCGGCCACCGTTTCAACAATTTGTGCACTCGCTTGGCACAATTCGCGGAACCGGGCTTGTTCAACAGCTGATAATTGGCTGCGATACATCCCTAATTGTGCATCGACAACGGGTAAGTTAGCAAACGGCGTATCCGCAACATTGTTGCCCGTGCCAATCACAGTCGCAATGAGCGCCGCTTTGTCTTCATACCAGAGACAACTCGCAATTTCAAATTCGAAGTCAACATTCCCCAGTTCTTCTTCGATAATCCGGTTTTTTTCCGTTTCATCAACGATCAACGTCACGTGTGTTGGTGTAATATACCAGTCAGCCACACCGCAACTGTCATTGCGGACAATCGTACTATCGCCCCCTTGGCTCACCCAAGCAAAATTATGGGTTTTACGTAATAAAATTCCTTCATAGTTTTCCGCAGTCAAAAATTGGCGGATTTTCATAATTGGTGTCATCTTGTTCTCCCCTTTAATTTGATAAGTTTATTTTACTATAAAAGCGTTTTCATTGCTAGCTTTTTTAGTAAAATTTTTAGTAAAATTTTCGGCAAACATTTTTGCGCCCAAAAAAAAGACGAATTACTTCGTCTTTTCCTGCTTGATTTAGGCTTTTACAGTTGCACCATTCGCAAATGGTTGACTTGCTTTTGAAGCTTCTAATTCCGCTAAAATATTTTCATGGAAGTCGCCATTTAATTTGTAATAGTTTTTATAGAAGAAGAATGATAAGCCCATTAAACCGATCGGTACCCCAATCATTAAGACACGCATTCCTAAAATTGTCGCTGCTGTTTGTTGCACATTCGCTTCATAACCGATGATTGCTAACCCGAAACCAACGATTAATCCAGCAATTGCACCCGCAAATTTAACTAATAACGTTTGGACTGAGAAGATTACCCCTTCATTACGTGTCCCTAATTTGTACTGACCGTAATCAACCACATCTGCCAACATTACTGTCGCTAACGCTAATGAGAACCCAGATCCTAATTTCATTAACACGGCTGAAACACTGATTAAGAAACCATTTAATGGGAATAAAATTCCGCTGATTAATAATAAGACTAATCCAAAGATTGGTAATACACAAGCAATCGCATATAACACTGGACGTGGTAACCGTTTTGCTACCATTGGGAAGATTGCTAAACCAATCATTTCCGCTGCCCCAAACATCATGAACACTGAATATAAATCAGTATTCCCAATTACATACGTGAAGTAGTAAATGGCAAACCCACCAGCTAATTGAACGGCCATGTTGAATGATAAAATTGTTCCCACGAAGGCACGTAATTGATCATTTGCTTTAATCACATTGATCATTTCTTTAAATCCCGTTTTCGGTGCGGCTTTTTGTTCTGCTGCACTTAATGATGAACGTTCTTTCACATTTAATACGGTCACAAATGACGCAACTACGAAGATCACTGCAATAATAATTGATAAAATTGAATACCCTTGGTAGTTATTCCCATTCCCTAAAGCAGAAACAACTTGTAAACCAAATGTTCCGATTAACAACCAAGCAAGACTTGCGAAAATTCGCGGAATTACTGCGATTTTTTCACGTTCATTTTTGTTCGTTGTTAATGATGGTAACATTGACCAGTAAGGAATATCCATAATTGTATACGTCATTCCCCAAACGATGTACGTCACTGTGACATAAATATATAACCCTGTTCCTTGTAACGCTTCAGGGGTACTGAATAAGAAGACGAATGATACGGCATTAATCAACGTTCCGATTAAAATCCACGGCCGGAATTTTCCCCATTTGGTACGCGTATTTTCAACGACCATTCCCATCACTGGATCATTAATCGCATCCCAGAAGCGAGCGAAGAAGAATAAGCCCCCGACAAATGCTGATGAAATCCCTAAAACATCAGTAAAGTAAAACATTAAATACGTAAATACGAGTGCACAAACTAAATCTTTCCCCAGTGCACCAAATCCATATGAATACTTTTCAAGATTCGATAATTTTTGTTGGTTATTCATTTTTTTACCCCTTTTCTTATGTGTAGCTGTTCACTTTTGTGCGCT
>JBOFQK010000123.1:0-6915 GCA_051660865.1 Culicoidibacterales bacterium
TCGCCGAATTAACCGTCGTCGCACCTGCAATTTTCATATCAATAATTACTACCGGCATCTCACTCTCAATCATTTGCCACGTTTGCTTATCTTTGGGATCAGTACAAAAAACAACAATTCCATCAACATTACGATAGCGAAAATAATCGAGATAATTATCATTCATCAATCGGCTATTTTTGGAACCGAAATGAATTGAATAACCTTCAGCTTCAGCTGCTTTCTTAAAGGCATCAATTACACTTGAAAAGTACGGATGGCTTAATCCCACACCAGTTTCCTCATAGTAGACAACCCCCATCATCCAACTTTTTTTCGTCGAAAGTGTTTGAGCATGTGAATTCGGATGAAAGTTAATTTCTTTCAAAAAATTTTGCACCCGTTCGCGGGTTTTAGCACTTACATCAGGATAATTATTAATTACTTTCGAAATTGTCGCCGAAGATAAATTTAATTCCTTCGCAATATCATAAATTGTCATACTTATTCACTCTCATTTCTAATTACCCCAAATTATGATACTCCATTAAATGATGAGCTAACGCACCATACAAATTCGCATCTTTTTCATATGTACACTTCATCACTTGGGGGAAAATTTTCCGGTCATGATTGTGTTCCATCATTGTCGTTAATTTATCATTGATTTGCGTAATAAAGTCAGCTTGATCGCTAATTGCGCCACTCACTAATACATATTCTGGGTCATACATATATTGAATATTCATAATTCCCACTGCCATAATTGTATAAAATTCATCGATAACATTCAAACAAATTTGATCACCTTTTTTTGCTCGTTCGAAAACTACTTTGCCATCAATTGATGTATCATTATAATGTGCTTGAACTTTATCAACTAAAATTTTCGTTGACCCAATTTTACTCCAAGTTGCAATATCTTGATCATATTGCATAATCATGTAGCCAAATTCACCACCGTGCAGATTGGTTCCGCGATGAACTTTGCGGTCTTTAATAATTGCCCCCCCAATTCCGGTTCCACAAACAACAAACGCCAAATCGCGAATTGTTTTATTTTCACCAAAATAGACTTCACCTAAAGCTGCACAATTCGCATCGTTATCAATACTCACTGGAACACCATATTTAGTTGATAAAATTTCTTTGAAATTCGGACCATGAATATACGGAATCGCACTCGAACCTCCAACGATACCGGTTTCGACATCGACTGCACCTGGTGCACTTATCGCAATTCCGCTAATACTATATTTTGTCACCATTTCATCCAAATATCTTGCTAATTCGCTGATAAACCCTGCAAAATCCTCCGCAATCGGTAATGATTGTGTTCTTGTAAATTCCCCTTCACGATTCATAATTGCAGTTTTAATTGAAGAACCGCCAATGTCTAAACATACATACATATTTTTTCCTCCTTTTAATTTAATATTATTTTCTTTTTTACTATACCAAAATACGAAATCGGTTTCAATGGTGTTTTTTCAAAAAAATTTGTTTTCGTTAAATTATTGTTGCTGATTATTAAACGTAGTATAATAAAGAAAAAAGATTGGAGTCTCACTTCATGCAGTTACTTTTCAATGCTGATGATTTCGGAATTAGCCCCGGTGTTAATCAAGGAATTATTGAAGCTTTCCATCACGGCGTCGTCCGTTCAACAACTTTAATGACTAATCTTGGTCCAACTACACTCGAAGCAATTGCACTCGCTCAAAACACACCTGGTCTCGATATTGGTATTCATCTCAATATGTTTTTAGGCCCAAGTCTGACGGGATTTATCCAAGGCTGTACTGATGAATCTGGTCTGTTCTTTAAGTGGATTCACGGACCAAACGACTTACTTCCGCCAATTGATCTTGCCGCACTCAAAACTGAATTACAAGCTCAAATCCAATTTGCTTTTGATTCAGGGCTCAAACCAACACATCTTGATAGCCATCGGCACGGTCATGTTCATCCAGCTTTATTGCCTTTTGTTTGTGAACTTGCTGAACAGTATCAATTGAAATTACGTAATTACGACACGCCAGAAACATTTCAATATTTAACCGTTACTGAAAATTTCAATGCTGATTTTTATGATGCTAATGTTTCCATTGATACACTAAAAAAAATCATCACTCAAACAGATAGTAATAGTATTGAATTTATGTGTCATCCTGCCTATGTTGATGAAATTCTGCTTCAACGTTCAAGCTACACAGTGCAACGTGAAAAAGAACTCCAAATTTTAACCAGTCCTGAACTTTTATCGTGGTTGCAGGAAAATAACCATGAATTAATTCACTTCTAAATTGAATAACCTAAAAAAATCCGAGTTACTTAAAATTAGTAACTCGGATTTTTTATTTGCGTTAAAAAGTTGATAATTTGTTGGTCATATTCAGCTGCTTGATTTTGGTACAAACTTTTATGATCGCCATTTGGAATTAACCATATTTTCTGTTGCCCTTTTTTTCGATTACTGCTCAGTTGTTGTGACAACCAACTCGGAACAACCTCATCATTCGTACCATGAATTAAAAATATTGGTGTTGAACTTGCTTCAGCAATTTTACCAGGCTGTGTGCGAAAGAGTGAAAATTTGGCAAAAAGGCAAGTATAGATATTTGTCGCTACAACAACGAGGTAGCTTAACCATTTCGGAAGTTTCATCCGATTTTGCACATGACTCAAAACCCCTTGGGCTGCCGAAGTTAATCCTGCTTCACTGATTATATAGTCTACTTGTGCATGATTGGCGAGTGCTAGTACGGTGCTCCCCCCCATTGAATGCCCATGAAGACCAATTTCTTCATAATTATCGGCAAAATAATTGATCCACTTAGCTAAATCAACTTGTTCTAAATGGCTATACGTCGCAAATTTCCCCTGACTTTGACCATGGCTACGTTGATCAATCGTCACCACATCATAACCAAGGCTCAAAAAGAGTGGTACGTATTGCAAGCTCGCAATCCGATTATTTTTATAACCATGCACTAAAATGAGGAGTTTGTTCGTCTCCTGTTCAACTGGATATAATTCTGCAAATAATTGTAAACCATCATGACTCATAATCGTATGTGCCGTCTTCGTTAAAGTTTCATATTGGCTACGACTGTGTGGGTACAGCTCAAATAATTCTGCTTCTGTTCGCCGCTTCACGAACGTCGTTAAATAAAAGCTATAATAACCAATAATTAAAAAGCTTACTCCAAGTAACATTGTAATCACTAATCCTACCACTGCCATGCTTTCACCTTCGTTTCGATAATTTATCCAATTTCAGTATAAGTGAATTTGCCCATGAAAGCTAGTAATTTAAAAACGGCCAACATTTGTTGACCGTTTTGAACTGATTTTTTTAGATTATTATTGTTCGTAGACTGCTTTTCCATTCGAAGCAATTACTCGTTTGTACCAATCAAATGATTTTTTCTTACTGCGTTTATTTGTCCCATTTCCATCATTGTCACGATCAACATAAATGAAGCCGTAGCGTTTTTTCATTTCACCTGTTCCTGCGCTAACAAGATCAATACATCCCCATGGGGTATAACCAAGACATTCAACACCATCGGCAATTGCTTCTCCCATTTCTTGGATATGTTGCTGTAAATAGTCAATGCGATAATCATCAACAATCGAACCATCTTCAGCTGGTGTATCGACTGCTCCCAAACCGTTCTCAACGATAAACAATGGCTTTTGATAACGATCATACAGGACATTCATCGTAATTCGTAAGCCGAGCGGATCAATTTGCCAACCCCAGTCACTCGCTTCTAAGTATGGATTTTTCAAAGTCGCAAAAACATTCCCCTCTGTTTCTTTATTTACTTCAGGATCTGCACTTGTTAAGCGTGATGAATAATAACTAAACGAGATAAAATCAACGGTATTTTCGCGTAAAACTGCTAAGTCAGTTGCTTCCATCTCAAGCTCAATATTTTCCGCTTTAAATAACCGTTGGCTATAACTTGGGTAATATCCACGTGCTTGGACATCGACGAAGAAATAATTTTCACGATTCTTTTCTAAGGCTGCCCAAACATCTTTTGGATTCGCTGTGTTGGCATACGTTTCTCCTGCAGCTAACATGCAGCCAATTTGAAGCTGCGGATTAATTTCCTTGGCTAGTTTCGTTGCTAATGCTGAGGCAACTAATTGATGATGAATCGCTTGATATTTTACTTGCATCGGATTTTCGACATCGCTCACATCAACTCCACCACCAAAGACAGGTAAATGCAATAACATGTTAATTTCATTGAATGTCAGCCAATATTTAACAACGTGTTGATAACGACGTAAAATCACCTCACAATAACGTAAGTAGTGGTCAATCACTTGTCGATCTGCCCAACCGTTGCACTTGTTTAATAAGGCGAGTGGCGTATCAAAATGGTTAATCGTAACTAATAACTCCATCCCATATTTTGCACATTCAGCAAATAAATCATCATAAAATTTCAATCCCGCCTCATTTGGAGTTGCATCATCTCCATTTGGGAAAATTCGTGGCCAACTAATTGACGTTCGGAAAACTTTAAAGCCCATTTCCGCAAATAATTGTACATCTGCTTTATAATGGTGATAAAAATCGATTGATTCATGGCTTGGATAAAAATCATAGTTTGTTTCCTGGGCAATTTTTGGTTCCATCATGGCTGCAAACCGTCCGTGTGCTACATCAGGTAACATATCCACAAGTGATAAGCCTTTCCCATCAGTTAAATAAGCTCCTTCGCATTGATTGGCGGCCACTGCGCCACCCCATAAAAATTTATCTGGAAAAATTGGTGTGTTCATTTTTCTTGTCTCCTCTTGCTAACTATTAAAAGTGGGGTTACTTGCTCACAGGTAACCTAGTTGTCATTTATAATACGGCACCATTTGTGGCAATTACTTGTTGATACCAGTCAAATGATTTTTTCTTACTACGTTTATTCGTTCCATTTCCTTGATCGTCACGATCAACATAAATGAACCCGTAGCGTTTACTCATTTCACCAGTACTTGCACTCACAAGGTCAATACATCCCCACGGGGTATAACCGATTAAGTCAGCACCATCTTGAATTCCTAAGCCCATTTGTTCAATATGTTGGCGTAAGTAGTCAATCCGATAATCATCTTGAATTGTCCCATCGGTTTCAACAACATCAATCGCACCTAAACCATTTTCAACGATAAAGAGCGGAAGCTTATACCGATTTGATAAATCATTTAAAGCAATTCGCAGTCCAATTGGATCAATTTGCCAACCCCACTGACTTGCTTCTAAGAATGGATTCGTGACACCGCCCAATAAATTCCCTTTACTCGTCCCCGCTGCTGCTCCAGTGACATCAACAACAGTTGACATATAATAACTGAAGCCAATATAATCCACGGTGTGCTCTTGCATGACTTCTAAATCACCAGGCTCCATTACAATTGTTTTGACCCCATATTTTTTTAGCATTCGTTCAGTAAATTCTGGGTATGCGCCACGTGCATGGACATCGACACAGAAATAGTTAAATTCTTGATTTGCCTCTTGCGTTGCTAGTTGATTTACCGGATTCGCATCATAACTATATGTTGTTGCATAAATAATCATACACCCTATTTGTAATGATTCATCTAATTCATGGGCAATTTTTGTTGCTTTGGCACTTGCCACAAATTGATGATGCCACGCTTGGAATACATTCGTATAATCACTACTTCCTGTACTTGGAACCATCCCCATACTCAAGGCAGGGAAATGCAGCGCCCCGTTGATTTCGTTAAATGTCATCCAATATTTGACATCTTTGTGGTAACGAGTTAAGACAACTTTCGCATAACGCTCGTAGAAATCAACGAGTTTGCGGTTTTGCCACCCACCGTACTCAACCGCTAAGTGTAACGGTAATTCATAATGAGAAATCGTAATCACTGGTTCAATGTTGTGACGTAAACATTCAGCAATCACTTGATCATAAAAGGCTAAACCAGCTTCATTTGGCACTAATTCATCACCTTTTGGGAAAATGCGTGACCAAGCAATTGAAAAACGATAACACTTGAAGCCCATTTCGGCAAATAAAGCAATATCTTCTTTAAAAGTATGATAAAAGTCGATTCCTTCGTGGTTAGGATACGTTGCCTCGGCAATTTCTTCCCATTTAAATGTTTCACTAGCTAATGTCGTCATTCGCTGTTTACCACCCGGCATCATATCAGCAACTGATAAGCCTTTCCCGTCAGTGACATATGCACCTTCTAATTGATTGGCCGCCGTTGCGCCTCCCCATAAAAATCCCTTTGGAAATGTTGTTGTCATCTGTTCTTCCTCTTTCTTTTTTATTTTGATCACGAATCATCACTTGATAATTCGTGATCTTTTTATTTTTATTACTAAATTAACTCTAAAATTGGCGCTCCTATTTTTACCTTGTCCATCATTAATTCTTTTACAGCTTTGTAATTCGGTGTATTCGTAATTACAACTGCAGTTGTAATGTCATAACCTTTTGCTTGAATTGCCTCAATGTTAAAATTGATTAAATCTTGTCCTTGTTCGATTCGATCACCTTTACTTACGAAGCTCTTAAAATATTCGCCTGCTAATTCTACGGTATCAATCCCGACATGAATCAAAATTTCTGCTCCATTGTCAGAAGTGATGCCAATTGCATGATTAGTTGGGAACAAACTTGTGACCGTTCCTGCTACTGGTGCAGTTACTATCCCTTCAGTTGGCATAATCGCAATTCCTTTTCCCATTGCTTCTGAAGCAAATACTTGATCATTAATTGTTGTTAATGCTTGAGCATTTCCAGTTAATGGACTTTGAATCACTTCTGCTCCATTTGCTTTTTCACTTGGTTTCACGACTTCAACTTCAGTGTTTTCTTCTTTGTGGAATACCATTGTTAAACCAAAAGCAATTACAAAGCCAACAACAGCTGC
>JBOFQK010000124.1:0-7287 GCA_051660865.1 Culicoidibacterales bacterium
TTTGTTTGCTTTCCTTAAGGACAAGTATTATGATATCACTCATTCCTCTTCCCGTCAAGAACTTTTTTGAAAAAACTTTTATTGTTTTTATTTCCTCTCTTTTTTCAAAAAAAAGCACACCACTATTGTGATGTGCTTACAATTTATTTTATTTCATATCCATTTGGGTTATTACTTTGCCACCGCCATGAATCTTCGCACATTTCTTTTACCCCATATTTTGCAAACCAACCAAGTTCTTCATTTGCTTTCTTTGGATTTGCATAACACATAGCGATATCTCCAGCACGACGATCAACGATTTCGTAAGGAATCTCTTGACCACTTGCTTCGCTAAATGCTTTTACTAAGTCTAATACACTTAATCCATTTCCTGTTCCTAAATTGTATGTTACTAGTCCTGGATTTGACGATAATTTTTGTAGTGCTTTCACGTGTCCATCCGCAAGATCGACAACATGAATATAATCACGTACTCCTGTACCATCATGCGTTGGATAATCTCCACCAAACACGCTTAACTTTGGTAACTTTCCTACCGCTACTTTGGTAATAAACGGCATTAAGTTATTTGGAATTCCATTTGGCTCTTCACCAATTGTTCCGCTCTTATGAGCACCAACTGGATTGAAATAACGTAAAATTGCAATGTTTAATGTTGGTTGTGCTTTAGCAATATCACGTAACATATCTTCAATCATCAATTTTGTACTTCCATAAGGATTTGTTGTCGATAATGGGAAGTCTTCTGTGATTGGACAAGTATGCGGATCTCCGTATACTGTTGCTGACGAACTAAACACAAACTTTTCAACACCAAATTCTGCCATGACACGTAATAATGTTAATGTATTAACGATATTATTTGTATAATATGCTAACGGTTTTGCTACTGATTCTCCTACTGCTTTAAATGCTGCAAAATGAATCACTGAATCAATTGTATTCGTCTCAAAAACTTCACGTAATGCTTTTTCATTCATTACGTCTAATTGATAAAATTTTGGTCTAATAGCTGTGATTGCTTCGATTCGATCAAGAACAATTGCACTACTATTACTCAAATCATCAACAATAACAACTTCTTCTCCCGCTTCAATTAAGGCAATTGTTGTATGACTTCCAATATATCCCATTCCACCTGTTACTAATACTGCCATTGGTAAACACCCTCTCTTTTTTCAGTAAATTTTTACTTAATTCCATTATACTTTAAAAATTATCTCTTGCCTAAGCTTTTTTATCAAATAAAAAGGTTTTTAATAATTATTTGCTTTTCAGTTTTTGATAGTTGCTTAAGTTGATATTCATATTGATAGGCTTTCCGCTTATCTAAAAATGCTTTTGCATAGACTAGTTTGACCGGTCGGCGATAACGTGTATATTTCGCGCCTTTTTTACTTGTATTATGCTCAACAATTCGCCGAACTAAATTTGTTGAGTAGCCTGTGTACAAAGTATTATCACTGCATTTTACAATATAAACATAGTGCATCATTTCACCTGCCTCAATTACTATTATAACAAAAAAAAGCACACCGCTAAGGTTGTGCTTTAAAAAAATTAGAAAAATAATCCAACAATCGCTCCAGTTAAAAATGAACTTAGCGTAGCTGCTAATAGTGCTTTAAGTCCTAATCGTGCTACATCGTTACGACGCGATGGGGCAATTGCCGTAAATCCGCCTAGCATAATACCAATGCTTGAAAGATTCGCAAAGTTACATAAAGTTGTTGCTAAAATTGCAATTGTTCTTGGTGAAAGTTGCTCAAGTTGTGTACTCATTTGGTTGAAAGCAACGAATTCATTAATGCTCAGTTTCGTTCCAATCAATGACGCGAAAATATTAATCTCATCGGCTGGAATATTAAATAGCCAACCAAGTGGTGTAAATAAGAATCCAAGTACTGAACTTAAATCTTGACCAAAGACCCCAAGTATTCCATTGACAATAGCAATGAGACCGATAAACGCAATTAATGATGCTCCAACATTTAAGGCTAAATAAAGTCCGTTTGTTGTTCCTTGACCAATTGCATCAAATAAATTTTTTGCATCTGATTTTACAATTTCAACATGTTCTTCTTGTTCAAGTTCTTCTTTACTTGCCGGCATAATAATTTTAGCGATTACCAATGTTGAGAATGGTACAGTAAATAAAGCAATGAGTAAATATTCCATCGGAATTCCTAACATTGCGTACCCTACTAAAATTGATGCACTAGCTGATCCCATTCCTGAAACCATAACAGCAAATAATTCTGATTGTGTTAGCTTATCTAAATATGGTTGAATTAGTAACGGACTTTCTGTCTGTCCTAATACTGTACTTGCTACAGCGTTAAATGTCTCCGGTTTTGATGTTCCTAAAATTTTAGAAATCGCTCCACCAATATATTTAACTAAAAATGGGACAACTCCTAAATAATATAATACTGAAATCAATGCACTCATAAAAATGATTAATGCTAAAACATTAATCGCAAAGACAAACATTGTTGATGATAAATCACCAAAAACAAATCCAACACCTTCAAGGCCGTAATCAGCAACTTTATTCACTGCCATTGCGATTAGCTCTAAAAAGTTTGCTCCTACTGTTGTTTTTAAAACAAAAACTGTTAATACAATTTGGGCTACCAATCCAACACCAACAGTTTTCAACATAATTGCTTTGCGGTCTGATGAAAATGCATAAGCCACCGCTAAAATTACTACAATACATAATACCATGATTAAAATATTCATATTATCCCTCTTCTCACTTTTAAACTTGAATATTATATCATTTTATCTCGGTGATTAGATTAGTCTGTTGTGAGCATTATATTAACTTTTTCCACTCTGATAAAAGTTAATTATGAATTTATATAAATAAAATATGGAATCTCTAGTTTCATGAAAAGTAAAACTACTCATTCATTTTGATGTGTTAAAATAACTTTTAAAGTTCGCCATAAAATCCAAAGATCAAAACGAAAACTTTGATGTTTAATATAGCTTAAATCTAAACTAATCCAACTTTCGAAAGGTAAATCATTTTTATGTTCGCTTACTTGCCATAATCCTGTTATTCCAGGCATGACCGTAAATCGTTCATGCATCCACTGCTCAAAAGCATTCATTTCTATTTCTAGAATTGGTCTTGGTCCGATTAATGACATATCACCTTTTATAACATTAATGACTTGTGGTAATTCATCAATTGAATATTTTCGTAAAATACCTCCGACTTGGGTTATACGTGGATCGGATTTTAATTTAAAAAATGGTCCGCTTGCTTCATTTTTATTTTTCAATCTAGCCTTCATTTCATCTGCGTGATTAGTCATTGTTCGAAATTTATACAATGTAAATGGTTTTTTGTTTTTACCAATACGTTGTTGGCAATAAAAAACTGGTCCAGCGCTATCTAGTTTAATCCAAATAGCAATGATAATCACAACTGGTAATAACCCAATAAAAATAATGGTTGATACGATTAAATCGAAACTACGCTTCCCACTTTTTTGATAATATGTTTTATGTTTATTTCTGCCATTCACAGTCTTTCACACTTCCGCCCCATTATTTTCTATATTCATTAATTTGATGAATAAAAGTAAGTTTGCTTTCAAGTGGGACTACTTCTTTATCACTCGCTTCTGCTATTGGATTTCCAACAACCATTTCCGTGATTAATTGCCAATGCTTTGGTGCTTGCCAATATGTTTGAACCATTTTATTAATTAAGGGATTGTAATGTTGAATCGAAACTCCTAAACCTTTAGCCTCTAATCCGATCCAAATTGCATATTGAAGCATTGCATTTGCTTGATGTGACCAATCTAAATATTTCTCAGCATAAAGTGGGTATTGCTCTTCTAGTTTTTTCACTACCTCTAAGTCTTCAAAAAATAAAATTGTTGCATAAGCTGCTCTAAATTTCGCTAATTTTTTTGCTGTACGCTCAAATTTTTCACTTGGTATCCGCTGAGCTAAAATTTTTTCGACTTGTTGCCAATGTTCTCGATGTGCCTCTTGCGTTAATACAATCAATCTTGTCGATTGTGAATTATTAGCACTAGGTGCATTTTGTACGGCTAGTCCAATAAATTCGCGAAATTCTTCTTCTGATAGCTTAATTTGATTATCTAATTCATATAGACTTCTTCTTTGTGCAATTGCTCTATCAATTGTTCCTGAAAAGTTCATATTCATTCCTCCACAATCTCTTGTTTTTGTGTATCACTTACCTCATATAATAAATAGTTTTGTTTCGTGACTTTTTCGTACTTACCCGCTCTCATCAACGGAATACTTGTCAAAATCCAATCAGCTTCTGCTTTTTGTTGGAGTAAACGTTCATTTTGCTGCCAATTAGGAAAATAAATATTGAAAAATTCAATAACAGCTTGAAAATTTTGCTGCCTTAACGGTTCAGAAGCAGTGAGATTTCTCACTAAAATATCACCCATAATCGTATGGATACACTGATATTCATAGCTTATTAATTTATCAAACTGTTGGTTTTCAATGTAATAGTCGCACACACGTTGTTGCATTACAATAAAATCTTGTAGTCGCTCGTAACGTGTACGTTTAGTAATTGCCTCTATCCTTGTTACCTCATAATAATATAAATTAATTGGCAAAAACTTAACCGATTGCGCTTGTTCAATTACAATTGGAATAATCCCTGTATCTTCATAATAATAACCTTCAGGAAATGAAAATTGATATTTCTGCCAAAAATGACGTTGAATAATCTTATCACACGCACTAATATCGGTAATATCTAGTTGATTATTTTGATTTTGGGGATACTTTCGTAATTCCTGATACTTTTTTGGCCATACTTGATAATTAAATCCAAAAATTTCAACACTTGAATTTTTATTGATTTCATTATTTAATTGCTCAATTGCATTTGCTGAAATAAAATCATCGCTGTCGATACACCAAAAATATTGACCTGAGGCTTGTTCAATCCCACGATTTCTGGAAGCACCAAGACCTTGATTGGTTTGAGAAATAATTTGATACCTTTGTTCTTTATCTTGTTTAACAATCCAAGACTGTAAAATTGTCAAACTCTGATCGGTTGAACCATCATTTATAAAGATAACTTCAAAATTACGACTTGTCTGATTACTAATCATTGCTAAACATCGTGGTAAATATTTTTCAACGTTATAAATTGGGATAATTAAGCTTATTCCGATCATTTTACCACCCCTTTGATCTTCAGGATATTTATCAAAGCTTACGCGTTTGATACACTAATTGCAACTTAAACTCTGATTTAAATTGTGCCAAAATGACAAAAATGATATAATTATTACTGATATGTGAGGAAGAGAATTATGGAATTTTTACTTATTTTTGGCTTTTGTTTTTTGATTTGCTTACTTTTTTATTCAATCCAACACTTACAAAAAGCTTGGTACTACTGGCTTACTTTTAGTTTTTTACCTATGGGTTTACATATTCGTAAAAATACAAATATCCATAGTTGGCGGATCCCCATTTTAGGAGCTCTGCTCAATTACACTACCGCCTGTTTAATTAACTTGATTGATGCTTGGATTTGGCTCTGGCTTTGGATTCCAGGCCTAAAAAAAATTATTTTCTTTTTTTATCGAAGTCCTGATACGCTCGAACGCTCTCTCAAATTATTCCTTGGTGGGATCAATGGTCATCGGAATTTTATTAGTCATTCTATTTTTAACCCAGTATTTTTAATAGTGGTTTATCTACTAGGAAAGTTAATCAGTTTAACCCCTAATCCATTTTTACAACTTCCGATTCAAATTATCGGAAGTATCATTTGCTTAAGTTTTGTTGCACATTTACTCGCCGATACGTTACCAAAAGCTTGGTTAGGTAAAGCACTTATTAAAGTTTTTTTTATTTTCCATTTTAAAACATTTTCTATCAGTAATTCAAAATTATGGCTACACTTTAATGCTATCATTTGCTGTATTTGGTTTAGCTGGAATTTACAACTTTGGTCTTTTATACCAATTTTCTATTAAAAAACCTCAAGGTGCGATGCACCCCATTATTTGGACACAAATAATGGGGTGTTTTTATATGGCGAAATTAACAAAATTTCTTTAGCATTTTAAAAAATGAGATGTTTTTTGGTCATGAAAATGAGTTTGAAACACTGGAAGGTTTACAACTCGCAATTGAAACATATATCGAGTATTACAATACCGAACGTATTTCGGTAAAATTAAAAGGACTGACTCCTGTTCAATACAGAAATCATTCCTTACTTACTTAAAATTTTATATTGTCCAAATAATTGGGTTCATCACAAATCACTTATGATAATACAATTTACACATGCAACATTTACTATTCTTTCTTTTTATAGTCTAAAACAAAATAGCTAGTAAATTATTTATAAACTTATATTTCAAATCCTAATTATCTAGTATAAGCAATTCTTTCATTTAATTCTTTAAAAAAAACTTCACGATTTTTTGGTGATATTTCTAATATACTACCTTTTTTTCCTTTATTTCGTTGATTAACTGCAATTCTTTTAACTGATAAAGCTGGTGCAATTGAAAAATGATCACATATTTCAACGTTAGTAATATTATAGTATTTAATTTCTTGTCTATAAAACCCTACGTAATAAATTAATTTATCCTCAGTCAATAGATAAGTAGTATGAGTATAAATTGAAATCCACAAGACTACTCCCACTAAAATAATAACAGCGAAAATGCTATATTGCTGTAATATGAGGACAGAAACCAGAATTCCTAGTAGAAAAATTAAATGTGCCCACCAATCAATACTTGAATAATTTTTCATATTTTCCCTCCACTCTTATTTATAATATGCGAAAACTAACGAATGCTCAAGTAACTATTTCAATAAAAAAAGAAGATAGCGTTAAATTTATTTGTGTGCGTTTTTTACTTTTATTCACAACTCAAATATCTGCTTCATCACTTATTTATTTTTTGGTAGCCTCTTTCTCGTGCTGGTTACAAAAAAAGCACCTGTTCGGTGCTTTTCTTTTGTTTATGAATATTTTCTATAACGTGCTGTCCGTTGCGAATGCTCGCAAAACAAAACAAGGTACCACCAATCATTTTGATGTGTACCTTGTTTCTTTTTTGCCTGCCGCATTCACTCTTGCTTCGGCTCGTTCTAGACAATCATATCATGCTTCACACTTCACTCCTTCACCAAACATCACAATCAATTCTCGAATCGTTTCCAGCTTGATTGTGATTTTTTGGTCTACCAGGAGTGATTTTCCTTTGTTTCCTCTTTTGAAAA
>JBOFQK010000125.1:0-2999 GCA_051660865.1 Culicoidibacterales bacterium
AACTATGCACAAGTGACGCACTTCGACCAAAAGGGTAATGTCAAAGGCACATATACAGTCAAGGCAAATCAAACGGCCGATGAAGTGGCGACAGCATTAAATGGCGTGGCGTATGCAACAGGTGACTATCTTACACTCTTCCATGCTGAAAAAAATGGTCGTTTAGTCATTAATGGCTATGTCGAAAATGCCCCATATGATTTAAGTACGGGCGCACGTGATCTTGATTTAACGACTGCTTACTTCTATTTAGGGGAAGAAAGTTTCGTGTATACCGATGAACAACGTGATTTATCAGCCGATAAAACGGAATTAATCGCAGCAATCACAGCAGCTCAAGCGATTAGTGGTGCTGATTACACAGCGACAAGTTTTGCAAACTTACAAGTCGCAATCACAGCAGCTGAAACACTTGTTACCACACCAAATGTTTTCGCAGCCGAAATTACGGAAGCAATCCAGACCTTACAGGCGGTCGTAGATGAATTGCGAGTAATAAATGTGATTGAATTCAAAGGTTATAACAATGTGGTTTTCTTAACATTAGCAGTTGATCAGGAAAATCAGACATTTAAGGCTGAATCAAATGGTCACATGGTCCATCCATATCAATATTCAAAAGTATATGTAAAAGTTGATCATTTTGATCAACAAGGTAATTTGAAAGCAACATATAGCGTCAAAGCGGACCAAACTGCTGATGAAATGGCGAGCCAATTAAATGCCGCAAGCATTGAACAAGGGGATTACATTAAATTTGGTCACCTTGAACAAAATAGCCGGTTAGCAATTACTGGTTATATCGAAGGTCTAGAAAGTGATTTAAGCCAAGGTGTTGGTACACTTGATTTACAGACGGCAGCATTTGATCTCAGTGGTGAAAACCTTGCCTATCAAATAAAATAACGATCTATTCGGATCAACAGTGAAAAACCGTGAATCGTCTCAACTAGGGATGATTCACGGTTTTTTGTGAGTGGAGTATGGAGAAATGAGGTGCAAAAAAATTGATGAATCAGCTTGTAACTCCCAGTGAGAAGCGTATAATGAAATCAGATTTTTCAATTGTGGCAGCTACCTAAATAGTGTCAAAAAATCTCAAGGTTGGTGATGATCATGTTAAAAAAGTTGTCTGGATCTTATTTGGTATTTTAATTGGCATAATCGTAATTGGAGCATTAAACGTTATTCAAACGACATGGCTATTCGCGCTGGGGATTTTAAGCTTATTAGTTATAGTCGCGCTTTACGCTTGGTGGCAAAAAAACATATTTGTGGTAGCAGTTGTGACTTGGTATCTGCTAATCCTCAGCTTAACTAGCTTTTCATCTAACTTTACAATGACAACAACGTGTAAAATTGCTAGTGATTGCATCAATTATACGGTGGCTGGTCCATCTTGGTTGCAAGAGTTATTTGGTTGGTTTGTTCCATTTTTGGGAGAAATGAGTTTTTTAGTGATTACGGCAAGCGGTACAGTTGGCTTAATGATTGCGACTGCAATTGTTTGGTGGCAACGGATGAAAGTACCAAGTACAATGAGTGACGTGCAACATCAAGCTCGAGTAAAAGAATGGTCAATCTTTATTAGTTTAATTTTATCAATCTTTTTAGTTTATCCCATCATTATTATTAATTTTATGATTCCGGGAGTGCTTGGGCAAAGTGATGCCTATCTTGCTTGGCCTACGGTTTTCTTATTTGGAGTTTTGAACGTTTTTCAATGGTTATTATTGCTGTGGTTGTTGAGAATAAGTTGGCTCCATCACGATTGGCGCTTTTTAACCTTTGTGTTAACTTGGTTTTGGTTGGTGATAATCGTCCTTACGATTACGGCAGCCCTAGTTGTTAATCCTAATAATCCATTGATGAACTTTGGCTCAACACTATTTAATCTTGCAAATTTATTTTCAAATCTGTTTATTACTACTATTCCACTTGCATTGCAAAAAGCACAAATTTTCACGGGTGGGAGTTATTTAAGTACAACGGGAGTGATTGCTTGTTTGCTCGGGTTAACGCTTGTCTTTATTGTACGAGAAAAAATCAGAGATAAAAAGTAAATCAGTTAACTTTTAAAAGGGCTAACAAAAACAACCTGATTATGCATCAGGTTGTTTTTTGTGTTTTTCATCGCTTTTGCGGTTGGAGAAGTTGTAAAAACGATGAAATTTTGTATAATATAATAAAAGGAGAATGAGAAAATGAACTGGTTGTCGTTGAGTATTTTGATTTTTTGTTTAATGGAGTTTGGGAATGTGTGTATTTTGTATTTTTGGCCAAATCACCGCCTAGGGAATGGGGTTGCCTTTTTTGATTCGTGGGAAGAAGCAAAAAGCGATGAGATGATGGAAATGTTTGTCCATTATTTAATGTATTGGGTGGCTGGAGTTAAATTAATTTTCATCTTTTTGTTGCTTGTTGTCTTAGTAACGGGGAGCGATTTGACAAAGTTTTTTGCCGTTATTGCCATGATTTTGTCGATTGCGACTTATTTTTGGAAATTACATCCAATTATTTCAAGACTTGATCAAGCTGGGAAAATCACACCGCAAGGGTATTCGCTTAAACTTGGGAAGATGATCAAAGGCTTTCTCGTGATGTTTTCCCTTGCCCTAGTATTCGCAATGTTATCTGTTTAAAAAGACACCACGCTTCGAACTTGTATCGAAGCGTGGTGTTTTTTGATTGTGAAAGTTATGATTGACGATGAGCTTGGCGGAATTTAGCTGGCGTCAACCCTTTCACGGCTTTGAATTTTTTGCTGAAATAACTATGATCATCAAAACCAACTTGTAAACTAATCGTAAGAATTGAAGCGTCAGTTTCGAGTAAGAGTTTGGTCGCTTGTTCAATCCGTACCTGGTGTAAATAGGCAATCGCTGTCGTACCGGTATATTCTTTAAAGAAACGACAAAAATATTCGGGTGATAAATTAGCAAGGGCAGCAAGCTCGTGCAAGGTGATTTTTTCGTGGGCATGTTGCTGGAGATAATCAA
>JBOFQK010000126.1:0-1242 GCA_051660865.1 Culicoidibacterales bacterium
GCAGTGGTTCATAATATTCATAGACAAGCTCACTACATTTTCCAATCCCAGCATTAGAAAAATCACTACATACACTTTGTAATTCACTCACTGGAATTGTATAGGCTAAATAATTCCCTTGAATTGCGAGCGATTCACCGGTTTGATACGGTGTCGCTAAATCAATCCACGCGGTCCCAGCAATTATTGCTTGATTAGGAATTGACAATATCGCCTTTGTAGTAACGGGAGCATTGATGATAATACTACTAGAATCGCGAATTAAACTCGGCTTATCGACCATCACATCATTAATCCCGTAAAAATTAGTAATTGTCGTCGTACCTTGTTCTGCGGTAATCACTAAATCACTATCTAAAATCGCCGCTTGATCGATTATCAAATTCGCTTGATCTTCAACTAAAATATTTTTACCATAAAAATTGTTTGATGCGATTTTTGTTGTTGTATTATTTCCATTTATGTGTAATGTTTCTCCTGTAACAATTGTTCCGGTGGACATTACAAAATTTCCACCCTTCGGTTGATGATTATAGATTCCGCCAGCATATTTTGCATCTAGTCCACTTAATTCTGTATCCGGTCGCCCTTGAACAAAGACATTTCCTTGGAGATCAACATCGGCATTTTTAACGTATAAATTACCACCAACGGTCAACACATTCCTTTTTAATAGCGTAATTAGTGGTGCATCCAAATCTGGATTAATTTCCTCTTCAATTTCTGGTGCTGGGCTCCAGTCCGGCAGTTGAATTTCTGCATTTACTTGGACTGTCCGCTGAATTTTTGTTGTATCCGTAAATGTTGATTGCACGATCATTTTCCATGATTCATCATCTTCACTGTATGAACTGTCACTAATTTGAATTAATGCTGAATTTTCGGGTAACGATAAATCAACTTGTTTAATGGCACTCTCCCAATAGCTGAGATTGGTAGCTGATTGCGTAAACTTATTATCTACTCCAGTCCCGATAAATGTTTTTACTTCTTGTTTAAAACTGGCTCCATCTGTTGCTTTACTTTGAGCAATGTTCATTGCGGTTTCAAAAGTTTTCTCTAAGGCAACTTGAACAGTTGCAATTCCAGATTCTGCTTGATATAACGTTTCAACTTGGTTTTTTTCTGAATTTTGGACTTTTACTGCCATCGTTAATGTGCCCATAATACTCGTTGATAAAATAAATAGGACAGTGAAAATCATCAAAACAACAACTAATGATGATCCTGGTCTTTTTTTAT
>JBOFQK010000127.1:0-1141 GCA_051660865.1 Culicoidibacterales bacterium
ATCATCTAACGATGAATATTCCATCCCAATTGCCTGCATCGCCGTACTCATTTTTTGAGCGAGCGTATTCGTCGCTAAAAATGCTGAATACAGTTGGAAGCCATGCGCTAAACTACTTTCGGTTGCATTTAAATGATTAGAAATAAACAGTTTGGCCTGACTCGTATAAATTTGTTCAATCCGGCCATTCGGATAATATGGTGAACGTTCACTATTGAAAGTCTCATCACCGGCAGGATCTTCATCCGTCGTTCTCGTGATTTTCACTTTAAATCCCTTTTTTTCCAATTTTTCTTTCATGTACAAACTTAATTGTAACACTTCTTCGCTTTCATGCAAACCATAACCTTGTGTTCCTGAATCAATGCCCCCATGACCAGGATCAATCACACTATCATATACCTCACTTGGTAAACTTGAAACGCGCTCAACTTTAAGCGTCAACACATCAGCTTGCGTTTGCAACGTCACTTTTTGCGCCGCTTTTTTTCGCGTAATTGTATACCACGTTTGCTCAATTGGTGTTGTACTGACAACTTGTTGGCCATCAACCTGAATCGTATACGTGCCAACTGCTAATGTTGGTAATTCAATGCCTTGATCGAGCGCATGTTGAGTAAACGTCGTCACTTTTTGCGTTTTTTTGGCAATTAATTCATACTGTTCAATTGGTTGACCGACTTCAAGATGTAATGATTCGCCATAAAAATAATGATTTGTATAGTCGATCGGTATCGCCGCCTCAGCTTCGGTCTCGATCACTGGCGTTTGCGGTGTGGAAGCAGTTGGATTTTGTGGTGAAGTGTTTAGATTAGAAATTAGGAAAAATAGCAGCACCGCTAAAACTCCAGCACCCAGTAATTTCATCAATTAGTCTCCTTATAACGTTCTTTATATAGTATAGCAAAATTCTGATGTTTTTTTCTGAAATTAATCAAAAATTGTTTTTTACATAAAAAAAGCATATCCACGCTTATACGCTGTCCGAATCTGGCATGTTTTAGTTTCCGGCATTTTTTTGCGTAAACGTTTAATATGATGATCAATACTCCGCTCGCTTGCATCACTGTTCTTTACTTCAAGTGCAGCAATTAATTCCTGACGACTGAAAATTCGTTTTGGCTGACTCGCCATCACAAAT
>JBOFQK010000128.1:0-26345 GCA_051660865.1 Culicoidibacterales bacterium
GAACAAAAAAAATTCACAGTTGCTTGGAATGCGTTAAGTCAACCATTTCCTTCGCTCTTTTCATACTTGCACCCAACGATGCTGCGTGGTCTTTCAGCTTTACAAATCCATCAATCGTTGCAGCAATTACTCAGTCGGACTTTTGCTGAACCACATTTTGAGCAAGCGCTTGGCTTTCAGGCAAAATATCTTGGGATGCGTCCTGAAGCATGTCCTGCCCTCTTTAGTATGCTCTCGTATTTAGAACGTACCTATGGCTTATATCATGTTCAGGGCGGCTTAAATAGTGTGCAAACGTTTTTAGCTGAGCACTGTCAAAAGCAAGGCGTAAAAATTCAACTCAATACCGAAGTTACCCAGATTAAACAACGCCAAAAACATATTGAAGGCCTTGAATTAGCTGATGGTTCACTTATTACTGCCGATGCTTATATTTTAAATGCTGATTTTGCCCAAACAATTCCGCTTTTAGCTGAATCTGCTCGGCC
Organism: Culicoidibacterales bacterium; assembly: GCA_051660865.1. Lineage (GTDB taxonomy): Bacteria > Bacillota_I > Bacilli_A > Culicoidibacterales > ZOR0006 > ZOR0006. Next base: position 489 of record JBOFQK010000128.1, read on the forward strand.
AAAGTATACGAATGCGAAACTCGCTAAAAAAACGTACTCCCTTTCAACGATTAATTGGTACTTTGGACTTGATTGTCAATTACCATTGACACACCATCATTTTTGTTTACCAAATCAAGATGAGGCAACGCAATCACTCATTTATTTGCACAATCCAAGCCTAATCGATCCTACCTTAGCTCCACCTGGTCATAGTTGTTTGTATGCATTAATGCCTGTGGAAAACCAACAAATAAAAAACTATACGCCTAGTGAATTAGCTGATTTTAAACACCAACTGCTAACAACGATTAATCAACAAGTTGGGTTCGATATTCGTCCGCATATTATCTATCAGCACGAAATTACACCAGCAAAGTGGCAAGCTGATTACAGCGTCTTTGCTGGCGCGGTATTCAATCTCGCTCATACTTTTGACCAACTGTTATATTTCCGGCCTCATAATCAATTTTTAAGTAACCTCTTTTTAGTTGGTGGTGGCACCCATCCTGGCAGTGGATTACCAACAATTTTTGAATCAGCACGAATTACAAGTAATTTAATTTTCAAAAAATTCAATGATCATTCTTTTATTCCCAAAACTAAATTCCTTAAGGAGGAAAACTGATGAATGCCTTTAGTTTTATCGATTTAATGTATGAAATTTTTAAAAAACCACTTCCTGATTTAGATAAAATTCAAAAAAAGGGCTTGCTTGCGATTAAAATTGCCCAGACCTTTGCCTTGCGAATTGATTTTTTAGATGAAAAAAAGTGTACCCATCTCTCAAAACTATACACTGCAACAACACAAATTCCCGAAGAAGATATTGATCATTTACTCAAAACCTATACTGATGAAACTTGGCGTGGAAAGTTTGCTGAATTTGATAAAAAACCGCTCGCTAGCGCTTCAATTGGTCAAGTCTACCGTGCACGGCTCCACGATGGACGTGAAGTTGCCGTCAAAATTTTAAAAGCTGATTTCCGCCAACAATTTGTCAAAGATGTTGAATCTGTGAGCCGACTCTTTAAATTTGTAATTTTCTTTTATCCAAAACTCGCGCGTGTTGCCGATCCCCTTGGAGTTTTAGCGGAAATTCGCAAAAACACCTTAGATGAACTTGATTTCACCAATGAGATTCGCAATCGCGATTTATTATTTGAAATTTTCCAACAGCATCAACATCAATTCGATCTAAGCAAACTCCACTTCATCGAGTACATTCCCGAACTCTGTTCTGAAAATGTTGCCGTTTCCTATTTAATCCCTGGCAACACCTATGATCATGAACTAGCTAATGAGAATTTGCCTTATGAACGCTTGCTTGATTTATTTAAAGTTCATGGCTTCTATCTCTTTAATATTGGTACTTTTCACGGGGATATTCACCCGGGAAATATTATCGATTTAAATCAAGAAATTTATTTTGTTGACTGTGGAGCAATTGGTCACGTTAGCGAACGGATGCGTCAAGGGTTATTTCATTTCATGACAGCACTTGCATTTTATGATTATGATAATTGTGCGAAGTATTTAAATGCCATGTCCGATATTACGTTAACCGGTGCTCAATATGCTGATTTCCACAAAAAATTACTAACTATCTATGCTGATTTCAGCGAAAGTACGGTCAGCGAAGTCAGTTTAACCCAAAAAATGATGGAAACGATTAAACTTGGCGTGAATTGTGGAATGCAATTTGAACAAGGAATTTATCCAATTATTAAAAGTTTAATGTATCTCGATGGTATGGTTTTACGTTGTAATCCTGATGCAAAATTAATGAAAGATATGCGTGAAAATGTTGCGATTTTAAATCCTGACGTCGCTGTCCTTTATCCTAAAACCAACTAATTTAAACGAAATAAAAAAGACTCTGTTACGAGTCTTTTTTATTTTCGCCAATTCCAAATGACAACGAGTGCTAAAATACACAGTAAAGCAATAACTCCTGCATATTGGAAAATGAATGCAAATGCATTTAAAATGATTTGGAGCCCAACAAGTGCGACGCTCACAATTAAAACAATAATCAAAATGGTTAACCACGTTGAACGTTCCATAGCCAAACAACCTCATTTACTTGAATAATATCATTTATTATACCATATTCTCGGTAAATCGTGAATCACTTCAGCAAAATTGGGAACTTGGGCTTAAATCGTGATTTGTTGTATTGGCGCTAAATACCCATCTTCATAGACAAAATATTGAATTTCAAGCGCCTGTTTGCTTTGCGGAAGCCCATATACTTTTAAATATCCATCACTTTCTAGCGTCGCTGGATATAATGTTTCTTGGATAAAGACGGCAACAATTTTACCATGTTCTGGCAATAATTCGGCTTTCACTTTCGATAAGCGCATAACTTTCTTCAATAAATTTTTTTCATCAGTTAACGCATATTTTTCCACAGCTTTCATTTTTTCGGCTTCATTCACTTTAAATTTATAATCAACTTTTGCTTTTTGCGCAAGTTGGCTATCACTATCGGTTTGAATATCCAACGTATCACTTGTATCTTGTTGGACTTTTGGTTTTTCAGGATGCACTTCCTCAAAATGAGGAATATGTTTTTCAACATCAATTACAGTCGTGATATTGATTGGTAAATCATGGAAAATCGCACCATCAAAAACCCGAATCGTTTCTAATGTGACATTCCAATGGCCTAACTCAGCTGGTGCTGTTACTTCAACTAAATACTTATCATGACCAGCCAAAAAGTCATACGTCACGCCATTAATTTGGGCTTGGTGGAGCTCTAACGTACTCGGCAAATCAAGATAGGCAATTAATTTTACTTTCTCTTGGGGCAATACGTGCGTTGCTAACGCACTAAATTCCCGAACAATTTCATGGACATTGACATTTTGAGCATATACGCGCTCCGCCGCTAAAGTTTTGATTGTTGGTGCTGCCATATTAATGATTAAGGCGGTAGGGACAATTACTGCCGCTCCCAAAAACAACACTCGTTTATACCATGCCTGTTGGTAACTTATTTCATCTTGTTCTTCATTTTCTTCCCACATTTTATTTCTCCCCTTGATATATACTGTCTATTTTCATTATACCAATAATAACGAAAAATACCATTGAAAGCGCTTTTTCTTTATTCTTTTTTTGAAAAAAATAAAGGCCACAAGTACCTTTTAAAAGTTACTCGTGGCCTTAAAGTATTAACTACGAATTTCAGTATATGCCCAATTTTCTAAGTTTGCAAATTGTGTAAAGGCGACAACTAAATCAGCTTGTGTAATTTCATTCATAATTTCTAAGACTTCGAAAATATTCATGCCATTAAATGCGTAACGGGTAAACTGATTCGCAATAAATTCAACTGAATTCAACGAACGAATAAATTGCCCCATATTTTTACGTTTAAAACGCTCAACTACTGATTCATCAATCGCTGTCGGATCAAATTCGGTAATGATTTTTTGAATTGCTGCAATAAATGCCTCCGGATTTTCCGTATCCGTACTCATCAATGTATAACCCACTCCTGGATCATTCGTTTGTGAATAACCAAAACTATCATTAATCACCCCATCTGCAAGGAGCTGATCGTAATTTTTTGAACTTGAGCCAAATAGCAAATCAAGCATGAAGTCATATGCAAGCTCATTTTTTAACTGTTGCTTTGGCTCAATATCGAAGACCTCTTGGTTTTTAATCCCAATCATAATCTTTGGCATGCTGACATCCATCGTTAATTGGCGTTTTTTACCACCGGGCTTCGTTGTATCACGGACTTCATGACGCATAATTGGCTGTGGTTGCGCAAATGCTTTCTCAGTTTGATTTTCACGAATAAACGTCATTACTGCCTCAACTTCAAAATTACCAATGACAAATAATAACATATTATTTGGGTGGTAGAATGTGTTATAGCACGTATATAACGTCTCATCAGTAATTTCACTAATGGTCGCAATTGTCCCGGCAATATCAATGCCAACTGGGTGTTCTGGATATAATTGCGCTAATGTTTGTTGATAAATCCGCCAATCTGCGTTATCCTCATACATATTAATTTCTTGCCCAATAATTCCTTTTTCTTTTTCGACATTTTCTGGTGTAAAATATGGCTCTTGAACAAAATCAATCAGTAATCCTAAATTCGTTAATAATTCATTTGTACATGAAAATAAATATGTTGTCACATCATGTGACGTAAACGCATTCGCGCTCGCTCCATGTTTAGCAAAATCTTGGAAAACATCCCCTGTTGGTGACTCAAACATTTTATGTTCAAGGAAGTGGGCAACGCCATCAGGAACCGTCACCATTTCTGTCCCTCCAAGTGGTACAAAACGATTATCAACTGATCCATAATGAGTTGAAAACGTCGCAAAGGTTTTATTGTACTCTGCTTTTGGTAACAAATACACTTGGAGTCCATTCGCTAATTTTTCGTAATAAACTGTTTCTTTTAAGGTTTCATAATAGTACTTTTGCATTAGGCTTGTACTCCTTCCTGATTCGTTGTTAGTACAAAGGTTGTATCTGCTTGTACACGCTGTGCTACACTCGTTACTTGCTCAAATGTTACGGCATCAATTGCTTGTAACCATTGTTCCACACTCCAGTCAACACCCATTTCATTGATACTTGCATAAAAACTCATCATTCCTGTCGCTGAATCAAGAATTTCTAAGATGTCATTTTTCATCGCTAGCTTTGTCATCGCTAAATCTTGCTCAGTAAAATCACCAGCTTTCATTGCATCAATTTGTTCAATGATTAATTGTTCAGCTTCTTCAACTTTGTGGTGATCTAACCCCGAATATAAATACATAATTCCGGCATTTCCATCAATTCGACTCGCAGCAAAATAGCAAAGGCTCGCCTTTTCGCGCACATTTAAAAACAGTTTTGAGTGGCTATAACCACCTAAAATTCCATTCATCACGCGTAAAGCGAAGAAATCTGCATCACCAAAGTATGTTTGTGTTCGATAACCTAAAATTAATTTCGCTTGCGTTACAGCTTGCATTTCTGTTACCCGTTTTACTTCGCCAATTACTTTCGTACTCTTTGCACGTGGATCAAAATGCATTCCAGCCGTTGGGCGTAAATATTGAGCGACTAGTTTTTCGACTTGCTCAACGCTAATATCCCCAACAATATAGAGTTCAAATTCATCCTCTTGTAGCATCAGTTCATACGCTTGCATCAATTGCTCTGGCGTAATCGCTGCGACAGCTTCTGCTGTTCCATAGGCTCGAATCGCAAATGGCTCACCTTCACCCATAACTTCAACTAGACGCATCAGTGAATATTGTAATTTATCATCATAAATCCCACGGATTTTGTCGATCAATAAGCGTTTTTCTTGTTCGACAATTTGCGGATCAAAGCTCCCAGCTACTTGTTTTGGTGCGTATAAAATTTCACTTAAGAACGCAAATAAATCAGTCAACACTTGTTGATTATTTGGTAAAAACTTATCATTGACACACGAAACATTAAAGTACTGCGTATGAACGTTCCCTTTTTTCTCAACACCAACATGGAGGCTTGCTCCATATAAATATTCAAGTTGTTGCTGAATCGCTGCCGAACTTGGGTATTGCGCTGAAGCTGAGCGCAGAACAAAAGGTAACAGCCCTCGTTGTGCGACTGTCGCTTGATCAAGTTTATTTTGGAAGCGTAGTTGCATTGCTACTGTTTTAAATTTTGTTGTTTGAATTAAGTGAACCGTTGCTTGGTTCACCTTCATTTTTGTATATTGCATGTAAATAAAACCACCTTTCGCTCTCAGTAAATGTCATGTAACATTCCTTTCTCTTAGTATAGCACATTCTTTGGATTTCCGTTTAAAAATAGATTGTGACAAGTATTGTACTTATTCCCCTCACTAGGTAGGACAATATCATTCTCATTACGTACGCTGATTCCGGTATACTTAATCACTCCCTCGTAAAACTAGCTGAAGTAAACGTTCAAACATGCGAAAGTTCACAATTGTCAGCATCAGTATTTCATCTCAAAAAAGGAACGTTTCACCTGAAACGTTCCTTTTTTAATCATATAATTAACGCATACTCTTATCGTAAGCTGTACCGAGCGCTTTTGGCGCTGTCGCATTACGTGAGAAGAGAATTAAGGCAACAATAACGAAAATGTATGGTAAAGCAAAATACAATTGTTCTGGAATTGGTAATCCTGGGAATAAGCTACTCCCTGTGACCCCAATAACGCGTAAGAATCCGAAGAATAATCCCGCTGTCATTACACTAAATGGACGCCATTGTCCAAAAACAAGAATTGCTAAAGCCATGAATCCTGCTCCATTAATTGTATATGGTGCAAACTTTCCAGCGAAAGCTAACATTTGTAATGCTCCACCAACACCAGCTAACATTCCTGAAATGAAAACAGCTTGATAACGCATCTTCGTAACATTAATCCCCATTGAATCCGCCGCACTTGGGTGTTCTCCACAAGCACGTAAACGTAATCCAAATGGACGACGATACATTAAATACCACGTAACGATTACTACTGCTAAGACTAACATCACTCGCCAGTCAAATAGCGGTCCAATCACTGGAATACTCCCTAAACCTGGCACTAAGAATGATGCGGCATTTTGACCGATACCAATTGGTTCTGTTTCTTTCGCTTTGAAAATGATTTGTGTTAAGTACATTGTCGTTCCTAACGCTAACATATTCAGTGCAACCCCACTAATCGTTTGGTTCGCACGCAATGAAATTGAAGCATAGGCATGAATCATCGAGAACACACCACCTGTGATTACCGATAATCCAATTCCAATTAATACTGATGTTAAAAAGCTAAAACCTAAGTCTTGTAAAATTAATGACGTTGCCGTTGTCGTAAACGCTCCAACAATCATTAATCCTTCTAAACCGATATTAACAACACCGCTTCGTTCGCTAAAAAGTCCACCCATCGCTACAATGATTAATGGTGAAGCAAATAAAAGTACATTGACAATTAACCCCATGATATCCATTATTCACTCACCTCCACTTTCGCTTGTTGTTCTTTATGCGCTCGCTTCACTGCCCACTTATCGAGGTTTCGCTCAAAGAGGTAACCTGAAGCAACGAATAATAGAATCAATGAACTCATAATTTCTACAATTTCCGCTGGCACTTGAGCAAAGGCTTGCATCGATGCCGCTCCTGCTTTTAGTCCACCAAGTAATAATGCTGATAAGAAAACGCCAATCCCAGTACTATTTCCGAGTAATGCGACCGCAATTCCATCAAATCCAAGGATGTAGTAACCTGTTAATCCTTGCTCAACATCAATTTTTCCAAGTGATGTCATGTAGATTGCACCAGCTAGACCAGCGAATGCACCAGCAATCGCCATTGATAAAGCAATATTACGATTAACTTTCATTCCAGCATATTGTGCTGCTGAAGGATTTTGCCCAACAGCTCGTAATTCATAGCCAAATGTTGTTTTATTGATAATGAATGCAAAGACAATACACGCTGCAATCGCGAGTAAGAACCCGAAGTTCAAGCGTGAATTTGGGAAAATAAACGCAACTAATTCCGTAATTCCTGGTACTTTTAATGTCGCTGTCGCTTGCATCGCCGCTGACTGTGCCGGATTCGTTGGATTCGGAATAAAGTTTAAGATTGAATAGTTAACAAAATACAGTGCTGTATAGTTTAACATAATCGAAACAACAACTTCATGTACACGGTAACGTGCTTTCAAAATCCCTGGGATTAATCCCCATAAGAATCCAGTCAGTGCTCCAGCAATCATCATAAGTGGCATATGTAAGAACCATGGCAGTTGGACGAAAATTCCAACAAAAACCGCAGCCAAACCACCCATTGCTAATTGCCCAGCTGCCCCAATATTAAATAATCCTGTTCGGAAGGCAAAAGCAACTGCAAGACCAGTTAAAATAATTGGTACTGAACGGAATAACCATTCACCCATATAGTAGGCATTCCCAAAGATTCCGCTAAATAACGCACTAAATGCTTCCAATGGATTTTTTCCCGAAGCAAGAATAATAATCGCTCCAATAATGAAGGCCGATAAAATTGAAAAGACGGGAATGAGAATTTTACGCCAATTAATATTCGCTAATTTCTTATTCATGGTTCATTCCTCCTTCGTATTTTCCGCCAGCCATTAAATATCCAAGCTCACGTTCATTTGTCTTATCCGCATCTAAAATCGCAACAATCTTTCCTTCGCAAATAACAGCGATTCGATCAGATACGTTTAAGACTTCATCTAATTCAAACGAAATTAATAAGACCGCACGATTTTTATCACGCTCTTCAATTAATTTACTGTGGATAAATTCAATCGCGCCAACATCAAGTCCACGTGTTGGTTGTGAAGCAATTAATAAATTTGGTGAACGATCAACTTCACGAGCAATAATCGCTTTTTGTTGATTTCCACCTGACATTGAACGTGCTGTCGAATCAATTCCGAAGGCACTACGAACATCGAATTCCGCAGTCAGACGTTCAGCATATTCAGCAATCGCTTTGGGATTTAAAATCCCGTGTTTTGAGTATGGTTGCTCATAGTAATTTTGTAACACCATATTTTCTGAAAGTGTAAAATCTAAAACTAATCCATGTTTGTGGCGATCCGCAGGGATGTGAGCGATTCCGGTTTGCGTCCGTTTACGAACTGGTAGTTTTGTTAAATCTGTTCCTGATAAATGAATTGTTCCACCTTGAACTTTGCGTAATCCAGCAATTGCTTCAACTAGTTCTTCTTGACCGTTTCCATCAATTCCCGCAATTCCAACAATTTCGCCTTCGCGTACTGTTAAACTTAATTGATCAACAACATGTAATCCTCGCGCATCTTGAACTGTTAAATTTTCAATTTTTAAAACTTCTGCTTTCGGTGTTGCTGGTCCTTTTTCAACGACAAAGTTCACTTCACGACCGACCATTAACGCCGCTAATTGATTCTCAGTTACCGTAGCAACATCAACAGTATCAATGTATTTTCCACGGCGAATAACTGTACAACGATCGGCAACTTCCTTAATTTCCGCTAATTTATGCGTAATCACAATAATTGATTTGCCTTCTTTAACGAGACGTTTCATAATTTGCATTAACTCATCAATTTCTTGAGGTGTTAAAACTGCGGTCGGCTCATCAAAAATCAAAATTTCTGCATGACGATACAACATTTTTAAAATTTCAACACGTTGTTGCATACCAACACTGATGTCTTCAATTTTCGCATTTGGATCAACATTTAAATTATATTTTTTTGATAATTCAGCAATTTCTTCAGCTGCCGTTTTTAGGTCGATGCGGCCGTTTTTCACAGTCTCCATCCCCAAAATAATATTTTCAGTAACCGTGAAATTATGAATCAATTTAAAGTGCTGATGCACCATTCCGATTCCTAATTCATTTGCCAAATTCGGATTCGTAATATTTACTTTTTCTCCGCGTACACGAATCTCTCCACCATCCGGTGAATACAACCCAAATAGTACACTCATCAAAGTCGATTTCCCTGCCCCATTCTCACCTAATAAGGCGTGAATTTCTTGGGGGCGTAATTGTAAAGTAATATTATCATTAGCTACAAAGCTACCGAACTCTTTACGAATGTCTAACATTTCAATTACGTACTCCATCTCTAACATCCTTTCACACATTTTCTCATAACATATCATACCATTTTTTGTTTTACTTTTGAACAAAGCAACTGTAATTTCCAGTGATAATTTGTGACTTTTAAAAAAACTCTGACTTTCATTTAAATACTATGAAAGTATTAGTTTTTCGCTCTGTTTATTAATACTTATTTTATAGAAAAAACACTTGGTTTCCCAAGTGTCTTTACTTATTTCTACAAATTAGTAGATTTTTGCATCTTGAACTGCAAAGTCTGTGCTTGTTTCAACTTTGATTTCTCCAGCTTTCATTTGTTCAGTTACTGAAGTGATTAAGTCTAACGTTGCTTGATCTGTAATATTTGGATTTTCTGTTGGTAAACCTACAGCATCATCTGTAATTCCTAAAGTTTGCACTTTACCGAATGTTGCTGTTCCAGCTTTGATTGCTTCTAACGTTTCGTTTACTGCAACACCAACGTGTTTTACAGCTGAAGTTAAGACAACTGATTTTCCGTCTCCGTACTCACCATCTGCATATTGGTCACGGTCAACACCGATTACCCAAGCTTCTGTCCCTTGTGTTGTTAATTCTTTGGCTTGTTCAATAACACCAGTTCCAACTCCACCAGCTGCAACGAAAATGATATCCATTCCGCTTGCATACATTGCTGATGCTTTTTGTTTCCCAATTGTTGTATCTGTAAAGCTGTTTGCGTATTGTACATCAACTTTGATATCTGGGTTTACTGATTTCGCTCCTTGGATATATCCTGCTGCAAAGTTCATTACAGCTGGAAGTGGAATTCCACCAATAAATCCGATTGTATCAGATTTTGTTGTTTGTGCCGCAACAACACCTGCAAGGTATCCTGCTTGTTCTTCGCGGAATAAAATTGAAATAACATTATCTAAACTTACTTCTGCATCACCTTCAGTTGGTGTTGCATCTAAGATAATATATTGTGTTTCTGGATTTTGACGTGCTGAAGTTGTAATTCCTTCAGAGAATTTAAATCCTGGTGCAACAACGACTTGGTTACGTGCTGCTGATGTATCTAAGTTTGGTAAGATATCGCTATCTTGTTGTGTTTCTAGGTATCCTGAGTCTACACCTTCATTTGCTGCAACAAATTCTTGTACACCTTCCCAAGATCCTTGGTTAAATGATTTGTCATTGATTCCACCTGTATCAGTTACTAAACCAACTGATGCAACTGGTAAATCTGAATTTGATCCACTGTCTGTCGTGCTTCCACAAGCTGTTAATCCTAATGTAAATACTAGGGCTAACGAAGTTAATGCTAATAATTTTTTCATGAGAGTACCTCCAAATAATTTGTTCTTCTGTCCTATTGTACTACAACTGTTTTTAAAATCAAACATTTTGTCGAATAAATTAAAATGCGAAACGCTTTCAAAGATTTTTTCGGTTTTAATCCAAATTAATTTATAATTTTGCACAAAAGTTTTGGCTTTCGATTGGAAAAAATAGCTAAAAAACAAAAAAATTTTCTTTTAATGAAAAAAAGTAAAAAGCACAAACTGTACTTTTTACTCATTAGCTATTTGAATCTCAATTTTTTGAGTACTAATTTTTTGACTTACATCAGCAATAGCCATTTGCACTTCAATCGATAAATTCGGATTTATTTCCGGAAGGCCAACTGATCCAGTTGTCATGTCAAAAACTTCGGTACTACCGAACGCACCCGTTCCTTCAAGTGTCCGACTTAATACTTCAGCAATAACCCGATCAATGCGTTTAATTGCTGATGTTAAGACGACTGATTTACCTGGTTGATACAAACCTTCCTCAAACTGATCATAATCGACACCAATTACCCACACTGGTTCGTTTAGCTTTGTTATTTCTTTCGCGGCAGTAATTACCCCTTGACCGACAAGACCAGCCGCAGCAAAAATTATATCGTAATTTTGTTGGTAAAGTGATTTTGCTAATTGATACCCGTATTCGTTATCTTGAAATGATTTCGCAAACTCAATTTCAACTGTAATTGTGGGATCAACTGCATGTACTCCCTGAACATAACCAGCAGCAAAATTTTTGACACTTTCAACTAATGACCCACCAATAAAGGCGACAGCTTTCGTTTTCGTATTTAAAGCCGCAACAATCCCAGCCAAATATCCTGCCTCTTCTTCTTTAAATTCAGCGGCAATAATGTTTGGCAATTGTTCCGTTGGTTGTGCATCTAACAAAATATATTTCTTATGCGGATGTGCTTTCGCTGAAGTCACAATTGCTTCAGCAAATTCACTCCCTGGGGCAATGACAATATCACTCGCTTTTGCTTGACTATTTAACTTTTCTAAACGTTGATTATGATCGGTAATTTCCGTATAGGTAATTTTCAATGGTTGAATTGCTTGATACTGATTCAGCCCAGCCCAAGTTTGTTCGCTATATGAGTTTGCAACAATCCCACCAACATCAGTCACCAACCCTACTTCAACTAATTGATTGGTACTGCGTAATAGTTCATAACCAACTGTGCTCCCTACTATCAAGACACAAAAATAAATTACTACTTTTTTTAAGCCTTGTACCTTCATCAACCATTTGCTCCTTGGATGTTTTAGTTATCGTATCACTTTTTGATTTAGACAACAATTATAAGTACTTTATCTTTTTATTACAAACTACTGTAGTTCAGATTTTCCTCATTATACGTTGCTGTTGTTACTAATACTTGTCGTGGCTTTGTTCCTTCGTTTGGTCCAATGATTGACTGTGCTTCCATTGCTTCCATTAATCGCGCTGCCCGATTATAGCCAATTTTAAAACGACGTTGAATCAGTGAAGTTGAAGCTTTTTGTTGCTCAACAACAAAGCGAATCACTTCACCGATAAGGGGATCACTTGCTTCATGATCATTCCCTGGGAAATCAAGAATTTCCGCTTGATCAAGAGCGAGCAATGCTTCATTGTATTGAATCGTTGGTTGTTGAGCTTTAATAAACTCTACGACCTTAATAACTTCAGCCTCACTTACATAAGCACCTTGAACGCGGAGCGGCTTACTTTCACCGGTTGGGAAAAAGAGCATGTCACCTTTTCCGACCAAGGCTTCGGCACCACCCATATCTAAAATTGTCCGTGAATCTATTTGTGAAGAAACAGCAAAGGCAATTCGCGAAGGAATATTTGCCTTAATCACCCCAGTAATAACATCGACTGATGGCCGCTGTGTCGCGACAATCAGATGAATTCCGGCTGCACGTGCCATTTGCGTAATCCGCATAATTGATTCTTCGACATCTTTAGAAGCAACTAACATTAAATCAGCTAATTCATCAATGATCACGACAATAAAAGGCATTTTATCTATCGATTCAACTTGAGCATTATAACCTTCAATATTTCGTACTCCGGCTGCCGCAAATGCTTCGTAACGCTCTTCCATTTCCGTGACAATTTTCCGCAATGCAAAGGCAGCTTTTTTCGGATCAGTAACAACTGGGGCTAATAAATGGGGAATGTTATTGAAATAACTTAATTCAACTTTTTTGGGATCGACAAGTAACAATTTTACTTCTTCTGGCGTTGCACGTAGTAATAAACTCGTAATAATCCCATTAATACAGACTGATTTCCCACTCCCTGTTGAACCCGCAACGAGCAAATGAGGCATTTTATCAAGTCGTGCGGTCACAGCTTGTCCAGAAATATCTTTACCTAACGCAACGAGCAATTTGTCAGCTAAATCATTCATCGTCGGTTCAAGGGTTTGCTTTAATGATACCATTGCCACTACTGGATTTGGTACTTCAATCCCAATTGCTGCTTTACCAGGAATTGGTGCCACAATCCGAACATCTTTAGCTGCTAGGCCAAGGGCAATATCATCAGCCAAATTCACAATTCGACTCACCTTCACCCCAGGGTCTGGTTGGATTTCATATTGGGTGATTGCTGGACCAACATTGACGGCACTTAAAGTCACGCCAATTTTAAAACTCTTAAAAATTTGTTGTAACCGTTCGACATTCGTATCAATCACGTCCTTCATTTGCGTTAAATCCGTTGGCTTAACATCGGCTAGTAGCTGAATTGATGGATATGTATATGGCTGTTGGCGTAAAACACTTTCACTATGGCTAAGCACCATGTTTTGATCAGCATCGGCTACTCTAGCCGGCGTGCTGGCTTCACTTACTTTTGGCAAGTGAATCATCGGCTTATCATTTTCGACCTGTAATTTGGGCTCAACTTGCGCGCTTGGTTGTGTACTCGTAAACACTTCATCAGGGAAGAGCCCGGTAATTGGAGCAGTTGCTTCCTCAACATCAAAAATTACCGCTTGCTGTGGTTGTTGTGCTCGTGAATGGACATGCTGTTGGACTTTTGCTACAGTTGTTTGCGTTTGTGTCAATGTTGTTTGCAATGAATCAGCTAGTGAACGTTTTCGTAAAAATAACGTTCCTAGTAATAAACTCACAAGCGCAACTAACAGTGTTCCGACTGTCCCAATTAATTGCTGACCTATATTAAATAGATATATCCCAAGCAATCCACCTCGCGTATACCAATACCAACTAAAGTCTTGCTGTTGGACGTGATTCACTGCTTGCCAAAATTCGGCTTGTGTTTGATTTGGTTGGATGAATGCACTCAAGACGACTAGTCCACTGACAACTAAAAATGTATATCCGAGATATTTTCTTGACCATTGAACATGCGTATGACGCCAAATAAGTAATCCACCTAAACTCGCCAGGGCTATTACGACAATTGGCACACCAATGCCAAATAAAGCTAGGAACCACCCAAATACATGGTGACCGATAAAACCTAATTGAAAACCAGTAATAATCGCTAAAAGGACACATGCAACCCCAATCACTTCATACCAAATATAAGCCGGCAGCTTGATCCGCGACTGCTTCCGAGCTGCTGTTGATTTTTTTGCTGCTGGTTTCCGTTTCTGAGTATTTGTTGTTGCTTTTGACTGGACTGGTGTTTTTTTCACTTGCTTCGTCGTTCGTTTTTTTGCCGCTTGTTGTGTTGATCTTGCCATATTAATCCCCCTTTTTTCAATAAAAAAGAGCGGAAGCCGCTCTTTTTTTATTTTACTTCCATAATCACAGGAATAATCATTGGACGACGTTTCGTTTGTTTGAAGAGATATTTTCCTAATCCTTCACGAATTGTTTGTTTTAATAATGACCATTCAATTCCATGTTCACTAATGCACTCATCTAATCGCGTATTGACTAGTTCATACATTGAATCCATTAAATCTTGTGATTCTTTAATATAAATAAAGCCACGTGTCACAATTTCTGGACCTGAGACCACTTTTTTCTTTGTCTTGCTGACTGTTACCATGACGAGCACAACACCATCTTGTGATAATTGCTCACGATCGCGTAAAACAACACTTCCAACATCTCCTGCTACTGTCCCATCAATAAGGACATCTTCAGCGACAACGTAGTCATTCGTTTCAACTAATTCACTATCTTGAAAGACGGCGAAATCACCGTTATCGCGAATAATCGTTTGCTCGTATGGAATTCCGACTTGTGCAGCTAGTTCCGCGTGCTCAACAAGATGACGATAATCACCACTTGTTGGATATAAATATTTTGGACGCATAAAATTCATCATCATTTTCAAATCTTCTTGGGCTGCAATACTATTTGTTAAGTGTTTTTTATCAACACTCACAACTTGTGCACCTGTTTTGAAAATTGCATCACTTGCATGCGCAGCAACAACTTCTGTTCCCGGTACTGGTGGTGTTGCTAAAACAACAAGATCCGTTTCATCAATTTGAATTAACTTATCCATTCGTGTTGACATTCGGTGTAATAAGTTAAATGGCAACCCACTATTCCCGGCAACAATTACGGTTAATTTTTCACGACAATTTTCTAATTCTTTCGCCGGAATCAACGTCCCTAAAGGCATATCTAAATACCCAAGGCGGAGTGAAATATCAATTAAGCGTTGTGCTCGCACTCCAGCGATGAAAATTTTGCGATCAAATTCAACTGCCGTATCAATAATTTCTTGAATGCGGCGAATATCAGTTGCGTATGCTGAAATAATAATTCGACCTTCGCGCGAATCAAAAATATCAGTTAACTCCTTACGGAATCCTTGCTCATTAGCAGCATATCCTGGGGTTTCAACACCACGACTAATTTGCATTAAAGCGAGGACACCTTGTTGACCAATTTCACCAAGTGCTGCTAAATCAGTCGCATACCGCGGTCCAGCGCTTTGATCAAAAACAAAATCACTCGTAAAGACAATCGCACCATCGTGAGTATTAATTGCTAATCCCACTGCATCAGGAATACTATGCGTCATTTTAAAGAAACGGATGCTCACATCTTTAAACTTCAACACTGTCTGACTATTAATCGTTTGCTTGCGCCCAGTATATTTCACTTTTTCTTGACGTAATAAATCATCAACAATTGCTAACGTTAATTTCGTTCCGTAAATTGGGAAAGGGTGTAATGCTAACAGACTTGGTAACGCCCCAATTCGATCTTCATGGGCATGTGTTAAGAAAATTCCCCGCACCCGTTTTTTATTTTGAATCAAATAATCAAAATCTGCAACAATTTTATCAATCCCCAACATTGTTTCCTCTGGGTATTTTAATCCGGCATCGATGACAAAAATTTGCTCATCAACTTCAATAATATATAAGTTTTTTCCATTCTCTGCTTGTCCGCCTAATGCGACAATTTTGATTGTAGCCATTTTCTTCCTCCTTAATTTTTATCCACTCAGCCTTTGAATGAATAAGTTTCGCCGTCGTTAGACGCTATCCGTCATACAATTAGTTTTATTATACTAGAAAATAACACACTTGGAAACAAAGAGGGCTATTTATTTTGAGAAAAACAAAAAAACACCCTCTCTTTGAGGGTGTTTTTACTAAAGTAACAAATTATTTTGCTGCTTCAACTTTATAGTCATACGCTGTACGTAAGATTTCCATCATATCAGCTACTAACGGTAAACGTGGATTCGCTGGTGAACATTGATCTTCATATGCATACATAGCAATTTTCTCTAAGTTTGCTTCATAATCAGCTGCATCAATTCCTTGAGAAGCGAAGTTTAATGGTACATTTACTTCAGTAATTAAGCGTTCACATGCTAATGCGAAGCTTTCAACACCCTCTTCTGGCGTTGATGCTGGTAATCCTAACATTTGCGCAATCTCTTGATACTTTTCATTGGCTTTATAATAGTTATATTTTGGCCAAGTTGCTGGTTTTTGCGGTTGCGTTCCGTTATAACGGATAACGTGTGGCATTAAAATCGCATTTGCACGACCATGTGGTACGTGGTATTCGCCACCAATTTTATGTGCTAATGAGTGGTTAATTCCTAACATTGCATTTGAGAAGGCCATCCCAGCAATTGCTGATGCATTGTGCATTTTCTCACGTGCTTCAGGATCTTTTGCACCATTATGCACTGCACTTGGTAAGTGTTTGAAAACTAATTTGATTGCTTGTAACGCTAATCCATCAGTATAGTCATTAGCTACAGTTGAGACGAATGCTTCAACCGCATGCGTTAATACATCTAAACCTGTATCAGCCGTAATTGATGCTGGTAAGTGCATTGTGAAAGCTGGGTCAATGATTGCTACTGTTGGTGTTAATGCATAGTCAGCTAATGGATATTTTTTATTCGCTTTTTTATCCGTGATAACCGCGAATGGTGTTACTTCCGAACCAGTTCCAGACGTAGTTGGTACACAAACTAACTTCGCTTTTTTCCCTAATTCTGGATAACGGAATGCACGTTTACGGATATCCATGAATTTTTGTTTTAAATCATTGAAGTCTACTTCTGGGTTTTCGTAGAATAACCACATTCCTTTAGCAGCATCCATTGGTGATCCACCACCTAAAGCGATGATTGTATCAGGTTGGAATGAACGCATTAATTCTACACCTTTGTGAACTGTCTCTAAACTTGGATCTGGTTCAACATCAGTGAATAATTGTACTGAGACGTGGTTACGACGACGATCTAATTGATCAGTGATCCGTTTTACATAGCCTAAATCTACCATTGAACGGTCAGTAACGATGATAACTTTCTCAACATCTTGCATTTGTTTTAAGTATTCAATTGAGTTTTGTTCGAAATAAATTTTTTGCGGTACTTTGAACCATTGCATATTGTTATTACGTCTCCCCACTCGTTTGATGTTTAATAAATTAACAGCACCAACATTGTTTGATACTGAGTTTCCACCGTATGATCCACACCCTAAAGTTAATGATGGCATAAATGCATTGTATACGTTTCCGATTCCCCCAAATGTTGAAGGCGAGTTCCAGATTACACGAATTGCTTTCACACGTAATCCGAATTCTTTTGCAAGATTTTCATCTGACGTATGGATTGCAGCCGAGTGACCTAATCCGTGGAATTCAACCATTTGTTCAGCCATTTTCATCCCTTCATCAGTTGAAGTTGATTTTAAAACTGCTAAAATTGGTGATAATTTTTCGCGTGTTAATGGTTCATTTGGACCAACTTCTTTACATTCACCTGCTAAGATAACTGTGTTTGCTGGTACAGTGAATCCTGCTTGTTCAGCGATCCACGCTGCTGGTTTCCCAACGATATTCGCATTTAATTTTGCTCCTGAACATGATTTGTCATTTGCTTTACATCCGAATGCGAAATCTTCTAATAATGCTTTTTCTTTTGCATTTACGAAGTATACTCCGTATTTTTTGAATTCTGCGATTGTTTGATCGTAGATTTCTTGATCAATGATTGCTGCTTGCTCAGACGCACAGATCATTCCGTTATCGAATGCTTTTGACATCACGATATCGTTTACTGCTTGACGAACATTAGCTGTTTTTTCAACATAAGCTGGTACGTTTCCTGCACCTACTCCTAAAGCTGGTTTTCCACATGAGTAAGCGGCACGAACCATGGCGTTTCCACCTGTTGCTAAAATTGTTGAAACTCCATTATGGTTCATCAAGGCTGATGTTCCTTCCATTGATGGTTTTTCAATCCATTGAATACAGTCAGCTGGCGCCCCTGCCGCTACGGCTGCATCATACACAATTTTCGCTGCTGCTGCTGAACATTGTTGCGCAGATGGATGGAATGCGAAAACGATTGGATTACGTGTTTTTAAAGCGATTAATGCCTTAAAGATTGCTGTTGATGTTGGGTTCGTTGTTGGGACAATCCCACAAACAACTCCTACTGGCTCAGCGATTTCTGTAATTCCTGTTGATTGATCTTCATTGATAACCCCGACAGTTTTTAAATGACGCATGTTATTGACAACGTGCTCACAAGCAAATAAGTTTTTGATTGCTTTATCTTCGAATACACCACGACCAGTTTCTTTAACCGCGTGCATTGCTAATTCCCCATGTTTATCTAAAGCTGCTACCGATGCTTTTGCAACGATGTAGTCCACTTGTTCTTGGTTTAATGAGTAAAATGTGTCTAATGCCACTAACGCTTTTTCAACAAGTGTATTCACTTCTTGTTGCGCTGGGCTGATTTCAGGTACAGCTACTTCTTCAGTTGCTTGAACTTTTTTCGTTGCCATTGTAATAATCCTCCAAAAAATAAATTTGTGATTTTTTTCACTTTTTATTTACAAGTGAAATTGTAGCATATGATTTTTGGTCTTTCAAGCTTTTTTGTGATTTTTTTCACAAAAAATTATGCAAGCGTTTACAATAAATTTATTTATCGTTTAACAATCACAATGCACTAATTATCTAATAATAATCCTTTTAAATCAAGGTTTTTTTAAAGATAAAAAATTTTGTTACCACTTTCTTAAGTTTGAATTTGAACATTTAGCCATTGACCACTCACTCGTACACATCGTTTGTTTTAACAAAAAAACCGTCTAATTCCCTTGGATCAGACGGTTTCACAACAGTTTCAATAGCTATTTTTAGACAAATAATTATCATAGTAATCCTTAGCTACTTAAGCCTTGTCACATATCGAAATTCATTTTTTGACTCCTGACTAGGTGAATCAAAAAAAAAGATCCCTCAAAAGAGGGATCTAGTTTGACAACTGATTATTCAGCATCTACGTCTTTACGTGATAAGCTGATACGTCCATTTTCGTCAACGTTGATTACTTTAACAGTAATAACATCTCCTACTTGTACATAATCAGCTACGTTTTTTACGAACTCGTCAGCTAATTGAGAGATGTGAACTAATCCGTTACGACGGTCTGCTACGCGTACGAATGCTCCGTATTGCTCGATACGTACTACTTCTCCATCAATGATGTCGCCTACTTGAATGTTTGTTTGGTTTTCCATGAATAAATACTCCTTTGTATTACACAATTTCAATAACTTTTTTTCAACGTCTTACAAAAGTAAAACTTTGAAAATGGTGGTTATCACCCCAATACATTTTCCGAATTTCCCCCTGAATACAAAATACAAAATACTCGGTATCACAGTTACATTCTATCAATATACTACTTTATTCTACACGATATCAATCAAAAAAGCGACTGTTTTTCTTGCTTTTTATTAAATATTATTATACGTGAATAAAAATGTAGCTTTTAGCCTGTTTTTTCAGGCTTTTGACTAGTAAATGAAGATTAAACTAGGAATATTCGGGCTTTTTTCTATTTTTTCATGAATTTATTGCGCTGGTTTTGTCTCTTTTGCAACATCTTTCGCTACTTCTGGTTTTGGAAGTAACTCTTTTAACGATGCATTGACACGACCTTGTTGATCAATTTCAGTAACTTTGACTTTAATCACATCACCAAGCTTCACAACATCTTCAGTTTTTTCAACACGCTCATGAGCTAATTGTGAAATATGCACTAATGCATCTTTCCCAGGGAAGAGCTCAACAAAGGCACCAAATTTTTCAATACGGACAACTTTTGCCTCATAAATCGCATTTAATTCAACTTCACGTGTTAAATCTTCAATGATTTGTTTTGCACGATTGATCATTTCACGGTTATCGCTATAAATGAAGACACTTCCATCTTCTTCAATATCGATTTTCACGCCTGTTTCATCAATAATTTGGTTGATTTGTTTTCCACCAGTACCAATAACAGTACGGATTTGCGCAACTTTAATTTGCATTGCATGAACTTTCGGTGCCGTTGCCGCTACATCTTCACGTGGTTGTGGAATTGTCGCGATTAACGTTTCAAGGATATGCATGCGGCCTTTATATGCTTGAGCTAACGCTTCAGCTAAAATTTCACGAGTAATGCCTTTAATTTTGATATCCATTTGTAAAGCTGTAACTCCAGCTGCTGTTCCAGCTACCTTAAAGTCCATATCACCTAAGTGATCTTCTAGCCCTTGAATATCAGTTAAGACTGTATAGTTGGTTCCATCACTAATTAACCCCATTGCAATTCCTGCAACTGGTGCAACGATTGGTACCCCGGCAGCCATTAATGCCATTGTTGATGAACAAATACTCGCTTGTGATGTTGATCCGTTTGATTCAAGTACTTCTGATACAACACGAATTGTATATGGGAATGTTTTTTCATCTGGTAAGACATAACTTAACGCACGCTCACCTAATGCTCCATGACCAATTTCACGTCGTCCTGGTGCACCCATTCGCCCAGTTTCACCAACTGAGAATGGTGGGAAGTTATAGTGGTGCATGAAACGTTTTGTCGACTCACCATCTAAACCATCAAGAATTTGATGTTCACCAGCTGCACCAAGGGTAACAACACTTAAAGTTTGTGTTTCCCCACGTGTAAATAATGCTGTTCCGTGTGTTAATGGTAATAAATCCGTTTCAGCTGCTAATGCACGAACTTCATCAATTTTACGCCCATCAGGACGGACTTTATCTTCCGTAATTAAACGACGAACTTCATTTTTCACAATTTCATTCGCAAATTCTTTTGCTTGCTTTAATGTTTTTGCATCTGCTTCAAGTGCTTCGTAGTGTGCTACTACTTCTGCTTGTAACGCATCAATTGCTGCATACCGGTCTTGTTTGCCTGGAATACTTGCGGCAGCGACTAATCGTGCACCAACAAGCTCGTTCACTGTTGCTTGAATTGCGGCAGGAATTTCATATAATACTACATCACGTTTCGGTTTCCCAATTTGTTCGCGAATTGTATTTTGGAAGGCAATTAATTTTTGAATTTCAGCATGCCCGAACATAATTGCCTCTAACATTACGGCTTCAGGAATTTGATTTGCTCCAGCTTCAACCATGTTGATCGCGTCCATTGTTCCAGCAACTGTTAAATCAATTTGACTTTTTTCCATTTGTTCACGTGTTGGATTGGCAATAAACTCACCATCAATTAAACCAACTTTCATTCCAGCTATTGGACCTTCAAATGGAATATCCGAAACTGTTAATGCTAATGACGAACCAAACATTGCTGCCATTTCTGGTGAATTATCAACATCTGCACTCATCACTGTATTCACAATTTGCACATCGTTACGGAATCCTTCAGCGAATAATGGACGAATTGGACGGTCAATTAAACGACCGGCTAAAATTGCATTTTCACTTGGGCGTCCTTCACGTTTAATAAACCCACCTGGAATTTTACCTGCAGCGTATTGACGCTCATCGTAAACAACCATTAATGGGAAGAAATCTAAATCTTTTGCGTCTTTACTCGCAACAACTGTTGAAAGTACGACCGTATCTTCATAACGAACTAATACTGCTCCGTCTGCTTGTTTTGCTAATTGTCCGATTTCGACTGTTAGTGTACGTCCACCAACTTCGGTACTAAATACATGTTTTTCTGCCATGTTTCTTCTCTCCTCTTGTTCATATCACGCTCTATCGTACCATATTTAGGCGCTATTGAATAGAAATTTTCGTGTCATTATTTTAAAAATTTAAATATGAATCAAAAATGGAATTAAAAAGATCAGTGCTAAAATTGTATGCACGATAATCACTTTTTTTCGTTGTTTTCCCGGTGCAAGTAATGCACCATCGCCACTCAGTGCCACGAGTAAAATGATGCTAATTCCGACAACACCGCTGACCACTTGTAACGTCCAAGGCCAGGAAAAGCTGAGAAAGCGACTAAAATTCCACACTGCATGCGCTAACGCCATCACCAAGGTTGTGATGCCGAGCAGTGGATGAATCCGACGTAAGTATGCCTGAATTTTAGTAAGTTTGCGTCGCAGTTCTAAGTTTGGTCCAACTTTTTGATTGAGTTTTTGAGCAAGATGTATACCAAACAATAAAAATTGTCCGCCAACAAAAATTTTCAAACTCAGTACATAAATCGCAAATCCTGAATTAGCCAGTCCTAACTCAGCTTGATTAGTTAGCACCAAAAATGCTTCCACAAAATAGCTGCTCGCTCCAATTAAACCAACCACTGCAACTATTTTTACCCAAAGCGGGGTAATTTGCCATTGATTCATAATAATTTTCTTCATTCTTTCCATCGCTAAACCCACCTTTTTTTCAAAATACAGTTTATTATACAAGGTGTTTAGACGTGATTCACCATAAAATTTGCTAAGCATTTCCCTAATTTTGTTGCATCACAACTAAAATTACGCTAGGATAATGCTGAAAGCGAGGAATTTATCATGTGGAAACTATTTAGTGAACGTCCGAAAAAACAAAAACTTGCACTGAGTCTCTTTTTAGCACTGATGCTCACGTTAACTATGCTGCTTGGGATTTTTTGGCAATGGTCACAAACACACAATGCAATTTCTGAATCAGCTCAAACTGCTCTCACCAAAAATGAAGCAACCGTGAGTTTTTCAACAACCCACAATAATCAATGGTTAGTTTTTTTACCAAAAGAAAATAAAAAAACTCAAGGGGTAATTCTTTACCCTGGGGCATTAGTATCGCCGTATGCATACGCTGGGATTGCAACTGATTTAGCCGCAGCAGGCTATCCTGTCGTAATCCCAAAAATGCCGTTTAATTTAGCTTTAGCAAATGCCGGCGTCTACCAAGATATCATTGCGCAATTTCCGACGGTTCAAAGTTGGGCGCTTGGTGGTCATTCACTCGGTGGTGCTTTCGCTGCACTCCAAGTTGATCCGAGTACTGCCTCAGTGCCATCAACAATTGATGGTCTCTTTTTCCTTGGCGCTTATCCAACTGCTGATTTTTCACAGACAACACTCCCAATGTTAAATATTTGGGCAAGTGAAGATTTACTTGTCGATGAAGCAACGAGGATAGCAGCCGAACCGAATTTTTCGAGTCAAACGACTCAAATTTGGCTTGAAGGTGGTAATCACGCCCAATTTGGTCTCTATGGTGAACAGGCCGGTGATGGTCAAGCAACAATCACCGTTGAAACACAACAACAATTAATTGTTGAAGCCTTCTTAACTTGGCTTCCAACGCTCAATCAATAATAAAAAGCCTAATCGTAGTGATTAGGCTTTTTATTTTGCGTTTCGCAAGTTAATTTGACTGACGTCAAACTGATATTCAGGCAAGAGTTTTGCCAATAACTGCTCAAACTGTTGGGTCGCTCCAGTTGTTAAAATAATTTGACGCTTAGTTGGATAAATAAAATCAGCTACTTGTTGCAACACTTCTGTTGCCGGATCAAGTAATTGGCACTCTGGTAAAATTTTTTGAATTTCTGCTGCTAAAAACGGATAGTGGGTACACCCCAAAATTAATCCTTGCAACGCTTTCGTTTTAAGCGGAGCTAATACCGCTTCAATATCTGCTTGCGTGTATGCTTGGGTTTCAACGTACACTGCGAATGGTGGTGCAGCTAGTGCTTGAATCTGATAATCAGCAAGTTCGACTTGATACATCTTTGAAGCAATCGTTTTCGGTGTCGCAATGACACCTAGTGGCTGCAATTGATGTTGCTTAGCAACCATAATGCCACACTCAACAATACTAATAATTGGTAATGCAAACCGTGCACGGATTTCAGGTAAACAATTTGCTGAAATTGTATTACATGCAATCACGACAGCACTCACTTGATAATGTGTCATTAAATACTCAATCATTTCCGTTGTAAACTGCAGTAATTCAGCTGTCGTTCGTTCTCCGTAGGGGCAACGAGCTTGATCACCCAAATAAACAAAACCTAATTCTGGTTGTTCATCAAGTAACGCCTTCACGACACTCATACCACCAATACCCGAATCAATAATCCCTATCGGCTTTTTCACCTAACTCCACCTCATTTCAAGTTTTTTTATTATAGCATATTTTTTCACACAAAAAAACCGGAGTTTACTTCCGGTTTTTTTGTTATTCACTTAAAGTTTCAGCGGAAAAGTTATATACACTTGCAATCACATTTGCTGGAAAACTTTCTAATTTACTTAAGTACATTAAGACGATATCATTGTACAACATTTGCGCTAATTCAAGTCGTTGATCAATATTATGTAGCGTCCGTAAAGCATTTCCATATGCACTATCTGCAAAAAACGCTGGCGTATCAAATAAAACAACTAATTGTTCGGTAATCATTTTTTCTACAGCTAGCGTTTCACGTACTGTTTTCGCATCTGCAGCTTGTGCAACTAGTGTTCGTAAATTTGTCCGCACATCATCTGCCACTGCTTCATTATGAAGCTCTACAAACTGAAGTAACAACATCCGCCGTGAATTTACTAAATTGTACAATTGATTCCACGCATTATCAATCCGAATTCTAAAGCTGACAAGGGCATTATATTCCCAAACAGCGTACAGCGCAATTACCAATAAGACAGTAAACATGATTAATAAAAATTCGATATTCATAGTCCCCACTCCCCTCAAAAAGGTTATCTTTCCCTCATTATAGCACTGTTTAAGTGAATGCCAAGCGAATGCGACTATGTTTATTGAAAATACATTTTTTCAGCAGATATACAGTTTTACTTTGAAGCTGAACACGCTATACTAACTTTAAACTACCTATGTTCGTGGAGGCTGGAAACAGCTAGCTTTAACTTATAAAAATCAATAAATACAAGTGATTTTTATAGGTTTTTCCTAGAGTGAAATCAAGGAGTAGGAAGCGAACAGTATTAAGTTATTCTAAAACAGCAAAAATCATTGAATTCAAGCTCATTCATTTGTATTATGGATGCGAAGGAGTTGGTCGAAGATGATACTCGCTCAAAAAATTAGACTCTATCCAACTGCTGAACAAGCACAGAAATTATGGCAATCAGTTGGAACAGCTCGTTTTGTTTACAACTGGACGCTTGCTCGCCAAGAAGAAAATTATCAAAATGGTGGCAAGTTCATTT
>JBOFQK010000129.1:0-1672 GCA_051660865.1 Culicoidibacterales bacterium
AAAAAAAGCTACAAGAAAATTATACGACACTCACAACAAGATATCAACTGACTTTGAATCTTGATTTGATGACATACATAGATAAGAATGATCCGGTACGCTTACTTAGTGGAATATTGGAAGGGTTAAATTACACAAAGCTTCTAAGTACTTACTCAGAGAATGGGCGAAATTCAGCCGTACCGCCAGTCATCCTTTTTAAAATTTTAGTTTATGCCTATATGAATCGTGTGTACTCATCCCGAGATATTCATAAATTATGCCGACGAGATATCCATTTCATGTGGTTATTAAACGGTTTTGGAATACCGAGTCACAATGCAATTAATCGTTTTCGAAAAAAACGTTTACGAGATGGCGTACTTGAAGACTTATTTACACAATTAGTCGAAATATTATATCAACTCGACGAAGTCCATTTTGAAAATATTTTTATTGACGGGACGAAAATTGAAGCAAACGCAAATCGTTATTCATTCGTTTGGTTGCGAACTATTACGACAAATGAAGCGAAGCTTCACAAAAAAATTGAACTCTTATTTACCGATATTGAAACCGAGTTTCATGTGAAATATCGTTTTGATGAAAAACAACCACTCCGTGAATTAGAGGCGTGTATTGATGTCCTTACGACACGTGCGAATGATGAAGGAATTGTATTTGTATCTGGTAAAGGACGCCGAAAAACGCCATTACAGCGCCTATTAGAGAAATGTCGTGAATATGCACAACGACAGAAACAGTACTTAGAGTATCAAGAAGTGATTGGAAACCAACGTACAAGTTGCTCAAAAACAGATCACGATGCCACGTTCATGTGAATGAAAGAAGATCACATGATGAACGGACAGTTAAAGCCAGGATACAACATTCAATTAGGTGTCGAAGCTGAGTATATTGTTGGCATGGATATTTTTCAAAAATCGACGGATACACCAACATTGATTCCCTTCTTAGAGAAATTAAAAGTAAGTTACGGTGACAAACAATTTAAAAATATTGTCGCTGATGCGGGCTATGAAAGTGAGGAAAACTATCAATTTTTGGCGCGTAATAGTTATATCCCATTCATAAAACCGATAAATTACGAACAAAGTAAAACACGAAAATATAAGAAACAAATTGGGAAGCGCGAAAACATGCTGTACGATAATGAAAACGATCGTTACCAATGTGCGAATGAACAGTGGTTGTTACCAATCGAAACGAAAATACGGACTTCAAAATCAGGATTTAAAAGTGAAGTGACTGTTTATGAAAGTCAATCGTGTCTCAATTGTCCGTTACGAGAAGCGTGCTCAAAAGCAAAATCAGCTGACACAGCCAAGCGTGTGGAAGTTTCAAAACCATTTTTTGCGTATCGGCAAGAGTCATTAGAAAACATCAAAACTGACTTGGGTATTGTTTTGCGAAAAAACCGCTCAATTCAAGTAGAAGGTGCATTTGGGGTCATGAAACATGATTATCGCTTCAAAAGATTTTTAACACGTGGAAAAGTCGAAGTTGGGATTGAAATGTTGTTACTTTGTTTTGGTTATAATGTGAAAAAGCTGCACAATAAAATCAAACAAAAACGACTTGGACACCAGTTACACAGTCAGAACATTGCGTAAACAGCAGAAATAGACTATTTTTTTAAGGAATGCAAGCTCCTTCTTTTTGTCGTACATCG
>JBOFQK010000130.1:0-2136 GCA_051660865.1 Culicoidibacterales bacterium
TGAAAATTGACTACACTTTAAATGGTGAAGTGATGGGGACACAGTTGGCGCAAACCGATACAGTGAACATTAAAGTTGCTGTCACTGATCCAGATGGGGAAGCGATTGGGAAAGTCTCAATCATTACTGATGGTGGCTATGTCGCTGCAACGAAATATTTTGACTCAAGTACGGCAACGTGGGAATTTGAATTGCCAGCGCAATTCTCATATTACTACGTGCGTGTTGATCAACCAGATAAAGATGTTGCCGTAACAGCACCAGTCTGGGTTGGTGAAAAAGAAAATGTAGGTTTATCAAGCGTTAGTGTTGATAACGAAAAAGTTATCAAAGATGATACGTTCGAAGCGAAAACAACAATTACGAACAATAGCGAATTACCATTAACTGACTTAACGGTTGAATGGTTTGTTGGCAGTGTTGAAGGTGAACCAGTAGCAACGACACTAGTACCAGTTGTTGAAGCGGGGAAAATGGTTGATGTCAAAGCTGAGTTTTTGGCTGAAGCAGTTGGAACAATGACAGTGTATGCTCGTGTCAATTTAAATGGGAAATACCACACCGCAAGCAAACAAATTAGCGTTGTGAACGTCAGTGATGTAACCCAAGTGTTAGTTGATGGTTCAAAATACAATCAATATGTAACCGGAAATTATGCGGGGAAAATTGAAAATTTCAAAGACTTAATGTCAAAACGTGATGTTCTTGTGAAAGTAACCCAACCAGCAACAGAATTAACTGATGAAGTGTTAGCGAATATGAGTGCCTTAATCATTACCGATCCTGAAGGAACAGGTGATTCAAAATATGGTATTGAAAAAGCGAACTACAGTGCTGAAGAAATAGCCGTGATCACACGTTATGTTGAAAATGGTGGAAATATTATTATCACAACTCGCGCCGATTACAAAGATGCCAGTGATGAGTACAGTAATAGTGCCCAATTAAATCCAATCTTAGAAGCAATTGGGACAAGTTTACGTGTCAATGATGATCAAGTCCAAGATGCGGTGACGAATGGTGGACAAACGTATCGCTTGAGCTTCAATAATTTTGTAACTGATCCATTCGGATTAACAAATGGCTTATCTGATAAAGATAACTATACATTCTATAGTGGAGCATCAGTAATTGTTGATACTGAGGCGACAAAAGCTGAGACAAATGCAACATGTTTAGTCAAAGGTCATGACACAACAGAGTCGGTAGATACTGATAAAGCTAACGATAATATTGCAGTTGAAAAAGGCAATATTTGTGCGCTAGCAGCGCAAGAACTTGAAAATGGGGCGAAAGTTGTCGTTGCGGGAACGACGTTCTTCTCAGATTTTGAAATTGCTGATGATGTAACTGCAAATCAACTATTAACAAACAACATTATGCGTTGGATTGCACCTGAAAAAGAAGCACCGCTCATTTCAATCGCTAACTTCCGTGTACATCCAGAAGGAATTCGCTTTAGCGTTGAAGGGTATGTAACATCGCAAAGTAGTGCCGTCGAACCAAAGAATGGCTTCTTCGATACAATTCACATTCAAGATGAGACAGGTGGTTTAACGGTCTTCGGTGTTTCTGATCGTGAATTTAAAGTCGGTCAAAAAGTGCGCGTCACAGGATATAGCGATGTCTATGATGGCGATATCGAAATTAGTATTCTTGATGAAACAAAAGATATCGAAATTTTAGATGCAACACTGAATCCAGTAGAACCAACGGTATTATCAACAGCTGAAACGATGAACTACAAACATAATGGAGGGTTACTCGTGACAACAGTTGGAACCGTGACACGCATTGAAGGTCAAAGTTTATATGTCAACGACGGAACAGGTGAAGCGCGAATTTTCTTAGACGGTTACATCGGTGATGGCATCGATGAATCATCAAAAGGGAAATGGGATGAAACAATCCAAGTCGGAAGTCTTGTCCAAGCGACAGGAATTGCTTCACATGATGTTGAGGGGGCGAGAATTCGAATCCGTAACACCCAAGAAATTGTCAACCTTACAGCAGAAGTCGATAAAGTGCCAGCTGAAACATTAGCGGCAGCCCTTGGAGAATACTTAAAAGCGAATGGACGTTTTGAATTAACGGATGAAATAGCGAAAATTGCTGAACTTGTAGAACAATTAAGCG
>JBOFQK010000131.1:0-3660 GCA_051660865.1 Culicoidibacterales bacterium
TACTCATCCAAGTGCTCTTCATCCCAATGGTCACGCCGTTAACGCAAGCACAGCCACTCCAATCCGCGCTAATCGTCATTACCTCGATGCCAACGCCAACGCCAACTGGTTGTAAAGCTTATGGGATGAGTGGTGAGACGAAGTGGCTTGTGACCCAACGAAGCCAGGTCTGTGAACTAGCATATGGTGCACAATTGCACGTTGAGGCCACACCAGTGCCAATTACGGGGTTGCAAAATTTCCAGTTGTTTAACCGTCAACAATTTTATGCCCGCCAAAAGCAAGTTGTTGGTGAGTTACAAGTGAAGACAGTCATTGGCAGTAGTCGGACGAATCCGCGCTACCAACAACAAGTTGCGTTATTAACATGGATTCAACAGCGCATTCCTGATCCAGTTGTGCAAATGCTTGTTAAAACGATGATTTTGGGAGAAACGAGTGACTTTGATGACAGTGTTCGCTCAGTTTGGCAAACGTTAAATATTAGCCATATTTTAGCAATTTCAGGACTCCATGCGGCAATCTTTATCGTCTTATTGCAGTGGGGCTTACAACGGTTACGCATTGTGAAACAATTGCACCCATGGCTCATTGGCGCGGTGTTGTTGATTTTACGCTGGTATAACTTTGCCTCCGTTTCCTTTACGCGCATTGTTTGTATGTGGTTTGTGAGCCTCTTATTTGGCAAACGTCTGAGTCAGTATCATAAACTGTTAATTGCCTTAGCGGTAATTGCTGTACTGATGCCAATGGAATTACTTGGGATTGGTTTATACTATTCATTTACATGTGCGTTTTTATTGACGCTTGGTCATAAGTTTTGGCGTTCCAAATGGAGTATCGTAACATTACCATTTACCCTCCAACTGTGGTTGCTACCAGTTACGTTTTGGCAAAGTGGTCAATTTTTACCAATTAGCTTGTTAGCAAATATGCTTGCAATTCCATTTATTTCAATTTTAGTGCCCGGATTACTGCTTGTCATCGCGATTCCGCAAGCAGCCCCACTGATTCGCACCTTTTATGAGCTTGGGGTTTCGTTGTTTGATTGGTTATTAGTGCAGTTTCCATTTACAATGACGCTTGGACAAATTTCCTTATGTGCTTGCGTAGTGGCGAGTGTGCTAACGTATTTGTGTTATCGTGCTATTGAGCAACGAGCATGGTGGCGTGCCCTCGTCATGAGTGTCCTGTTGCTTGCAAGTTTTAGTTTTGCGAGTCGGGCCCAACCAGAAGTGACGATGCTAGATATCGGTCAAGGCGATGCAATCGTTGTCATTGATGAACGTAAAAAAGCATTTGTGATTGATACGGGTGGACCGATGAAACTCGAAACAAGGCATTTAACACAAGAGACTGTCGTGGAAAGTTATTTGCTGCGACGTGGGGTGACAACAATTGAGACGTTAGTCATTAGTCATGCTGATTTAGATCATTTAGGCTATGCTTTCGCTTTATTGGCGCGTGGACAAGTCAAAGTTGAAAATCTGATCCTTGCTCAAGCCCAAGAGTTGACAAGTGAGGAGCAACGTTTACTTACTCTTGCGCACCAAGTGGGGACGCACGTTCAGTTTGTGAATGTCGCGGATACGATTCAGTTCGGACAGCTTACTTTTCAAGTTTTAGCGCCATTGACGCCAGTTCGGACGGATATTAATAATCATTCACTCGTCCTCTATAGTCAAATTGGCGGCTTGAATTGGTTATTTACTGGTGATATTGAGCGGAGTGTTGAGCATCAATTAGTTGCAACCTATCCTAACTTAGCAGTTGATGTCTTAAAGGTCGCCCATCATGGGAGTAAAACGTCATCATCACTCTTCTTTTTGCAAGCGTATCAACCACGTTACGGGCTAATCTCAGCTGGGCGGAATAATCGTTTTAATCATCCCCATCCTGAGATTGTTGAACAACTGCAAGCAGCTTTTGTACAAACGGCGAGTACAAATGAGGTCGGGATGATTCGGTATCGCTATCTTGATCAAACTTGGCAATGTTTTCAAGCAGACGCGTGTCAACATTTTCAATGAGGAACGTTGCATGATAGGAGTACAACAATGACACAAGAAATGGTATACTAGATTTGTTAGGCTGAGCGTTGCGGTTAGGGATAATCGCAACGCTCAAATTTAGGTTAATTTTAAGAAGAATGAGGTAAGATATGAGTGTTCATGTGATTTTAGGTGAGGACCGCTATTTAATTGAAACAACAACGCGTCAACTGTGTGAACAAGTCGGTTTTGATCGGGATGATTTTGGGGTGACGTATTATTCATTACTTGACTATCGCATTCAAGATTTAATTCAAGATGCGAATACAACCTCACTGTTCGCGAGTCAAAAAACGATTATTGCGACCGATGCGTACTTTTTGACTGGGAAACGGATGAAGCATACGTTTGAAGGTGAACATCAGTTAGCGGAATTAGAGCAGTATTTACAGTATCCGAATCCTCAAACTCAGCTAGTTTTGATTGTTCCGGTTGAAAAATTTGATGAACGCAAAAAGGTTGTGAAGTTATTAAAGCAAAAGGCAACGATTCACCTAGCGCATCCATATAACGATAAACAAATTCATCAATGGCTTGAGCGTGAGTTGCAAGGACGACAACTTGAATTTGAAGCTACGGCGAAACAGTCGCTACTGATGCGTTGTGACTTTCAATTAGAAATGCTTGTCCACGAGCTCGATAAATACCAATTATTTGCGAAAGGGAGTCGGTATACTTTAACCGATGTAGAACTGTTAACCCCTGATAATTTACATAGTGATATTTTTCAATTTATTGATGCGTTACTACTCAAAAAATTATCGGCCGCACAACAGCAACTTGCGAAGTATTTGCAAGAAGGTGAAGATGTCTTTGGGGTTATTGCCTTAGTTGCTACGCAGTTAAAGTTAATTTTACAAGCGCGGGCCCTTCACGAAAGTGGGTTAAGCCAACAAGCAATTGCCACGCGGTTAGGGATCCATCCTTATCGAGCGAAAATTGCTTTAGAAAAATCACGGCAACATGCCCCAGCCTTAGTGATGAAGACGTTAACTGGTTTAATTGAGCTTGATGTGCAGATTAAACAAGGAACAATGGAAAAAAATCTTGGTTTTGAATTATTTATGATTCGCTTTTGTGCGTAAACAGGAAACAAGTACGAGTGTACTTGTTTTTTTGCTAAAAGCTATTTTAAACTTTGCTGAAATAGGCAAATGATGCGCCAAGCAGTTCGAGTATTACATGAAGATCGACCAATTGTCGAAAGTCAATTGCCGAAAAAGAGCGAGTATCGCATGGGAGAAAAGTTAATCAAGGGTAATCAAGCAATTATTATCTTTCGAAAAATGCGCGAAAAACGACAAAATTACTAAGTAACGAACGAGTTTTGGCTCGTTCTTTTCTTTTTTAAAGTTTTTTATTGTGAAAACCTTGTAAATTCGGCGATTTTTTTGCATTTTGTTAGGTTTTGATTTAAAATAAAGAGGTAAGTGGCAAAAAAGGGGCGACAGTATGAACAGTATAACAATTCACTTCCAAGAACAAACGGTAACGATTCAGGAGCCGTATTATTCTCAACCATTAACAGCATTTCCCTTCAAGTCATGTACAACACTCATTAATCATTTGACAACAGTTTTAAATGTGCAACTTTTAGGGGAGCTACCGA
>JBOFQK010000132.1:0-7771 GCA_051660865.1 Culicoidibacterales bacterium
AGTTTTTATGTTATTTTTCTTTTGCAAGCGTTATTAGAAAATGAAGAACTGAAGTATTTGACGCCCTTTGCCTATGTTGATCCGCAAGCAATTGTCGAAACGCAAAGCTACGATGGCGTGCTGATTAGTGTGGCACTCGTGCTGAGTGGGCTGTGTTGGTTGGTAAGCTATTTACTGTATACCAAACAAGATGTTGTTTAGAAAGGAGCTGATGACATGCGGTTATTTTTGCACGAACTGCGAATGAGTTGGAAAGTTGCCCTTTGGGTCAATCTAGGAACGGCTTTGCTTGTCTATGTTGGCATTATTAAATATACGGGCTTAGCTACTGACCCTAGTGTGAGTACTGACTTAATCGCTCAATTTCCAAAGGTCGTCTTGGCGGTTGTTGGGATGGGTGAACTTGATATTAGTACAATCGGTGGTTTTTATGGCGTGCTCTTATTTTATATCATTTTAATTGGTGCGGCTTATGCGGTATCACTGGGAATTAATTGTATTGCGCGTGAAGAAAACGAACAAACGCTTGAGTTTCTGTTCGTGAAACCAATTGCGCGTTGGCAAATTTTAGCGACGAAATTGAGTGCTGCCATTTTTTGGCTGCTTGTCTTTCTGAGCCTAAGTGCCCTTGCAACGTTTGGTGGACTGTTAATGATTGAGAATGGCACAACGATTAGTCAACAAGTTTGGTTGGCAACAATCAGTTTATTCCCCCGGTTTGGTTTGTACCTTGGTGTTGGGTTACTGAGTGCGACATTTTTTAATAAAGCGACAACTGGTGGCTTACTGGCGTATAGTTTTTACGCCCTAACTTGGATTGTCAGTACTTTTTATTTGATGTTTACCCAACTTGAGTGGTTTCGGTTTTTGACGCCATTTCAATTTTATCCAACCCAACAATTGTTAGCATTAACGTGGTCATGGCCGATGACACTCTATAGTTGCAGTTTAATTGCGTTTGTCGTTGGGATTGGGTTTTGGCGCTATCAAAGCATGGATGTTCGTGTGCGCTAAAAGAGAAATTTTTTTGCAAGCGTACGACTAATGACAAGGTGAAAAAAATATGCTATAATACTCAAGAAAACTCACTGCCAAGGCAGAATTGAGGTATTTAGGAGGCTATATTCATGATCTCAGTAAATGATTTCAAAACAGGTATGACAATTAAGTACGATGGACAAATTTTTAAAGTGTTAGAATTCTTACACGTTAAGCCAGGTAAAGGTGCTGCCTTTGTTCGTACGAAATTACGTAATTTACGCTCAGGAGCAAATATTGATAAAACATTTAATGCTGGTGAAAAAGTTGAAAAAGCACATATCGACTACCGCAAAATGCAATATTCATACAATGCTGGAGATGACTTCATTTTCATGGACCAAGAGTCATATGAAATGGTTGAAATTCCACGTGCAGCAATCGAGTGGGAATCAAACTTCTTAAAAGAAAGTTTAGAAGTAAGCATCGAAATGTTCGAAGGTGAAATTATCGGGGTAACATTACCAGATAAAATTACTTTGAAAATCGTTGAATGTGATCCTGCCGTTAAAGGAAATACAGCAACAAATGCGACAAAAAATGCGACTGTAGAAACAGGATTCGTAGTAAAAGTTCCTTTATTCATTCAAAATGAAGAAGAAATTATTGTCAGCACGCAAGATGGAAAATACGCTTCACGCGCATAAACCAATTGCAAGATAAGGGGGAATTAGGATGAAAGGATATATTTTTTTCGCCGATAATAAAGATGGATACCGTGCCATTCACTCAGGTGCAATCGAAATGATGGCATTAATGACAGCGTTAAGTGTCAAAGGGTGTGGACTAACGCATGCCAAAAAAGGTATGGATTTAGAAGCATTTAATCGCCTTGGAAAACGCTACGTTGAACTCGACGTTGTTGACCAAGTGTTACACATTAAATTGACAATTGATGTTTTACATGGCTATGCAGTTGATAAAATTGCGTATGCGGTGCAAAAACAAGTCAAAGAAGAAGTGGCGCAGTCATTAGGAATGAAAATCGGTGAAGTTGATGTTACCGTTGATAATGTCATTTTCAACTAATCCGCAAAAAAACTGGCACAGCCAAGCAGCTCTTTAAAAAATGAAGATAAACTTAAACATGCCAGACCGTGCATAAACTTTGAGTTTATGCGCGGTTTTTTTTATCTTTTTCCCCCATTTTAGAACACAATTTAGTATACTATAACTAGAACAAATTTAAGACACGAGAGGTTGATTCAATTATGCGTATTGAAGGACGAAAAAAAACAATTCAAGTATTATACCAATTAGACATTTTACGCCAAGTTTACACAGGCAAATTCCCAGAGGAAGTCGTAACATTACAACATCCAGCTGTAAACGATGAAATGAAAATTTTATTGAACACATTAGCACAAGAAAATGGTGAGATTGATATTAACTATATCCGTCATTCAGTTGAAGGTGTCGTTGCGAACCAACCAGCAATTGACGAAGCGGTTTCAGCACACTTAGCAGCAAAATGGCCATTTAACCGTTTAGGTTACCTTGAGCGTGCAATTTTACGCTTAGGTGGGTTTGAAATTTTAATTGACCAAGAAATGAGTGACACTGTCGCAATCAATGAAGCGGTAAAATTAGCTCAAGAATTCTGCGATGATGATGCATATAAAGTAATCAATGGTGTCCTTGATAAATTAGTGAAAGCAAAAGTGAGCGAATAAACATGGAACAACGGTATTTAACCGTTACTGCCTTAAATAAATATATCAAAATGAAATTTGATCGCGATACACACTTACAAGTTGTGCATCTTAAGGCAGAAATTTCCAATTTTAAACATCACTCGCGTGGACATTTTTATTTTACCTTGAAAGATGAACAATCGCGGATTCAAGCCGTGATGTTCAAACAACAAGCGCAAAAGTTAAAATTTCAGCCGCAAGATGGGATGAATGTCTTTATCCGCGGGAATGTCAATGTCTTTGAATCCCAAGGGAATTATCAATTGTATGTTGATGAAATTGTTGATGCAGGGGCCGGTAATCTCGCTTTAGCATTTGAACAACTGAAGCAAAAGCTTGATGCGAAAGGCTATTTTGCGCAGACACATAAGCAAGTGTTACCAAAATATCCGCAAGTAATTGGGGTTGTGACTTCACCAACGGGAGCTGCGATTCGTGATATTTTAACGACGTTACAACGGCGGGCACCGTATGCGAGTGTGATGATTTATCCAGCACTCGTTCAAGGTGAACAAGCGAAATTTTCAATTGTGCAAGCAATTGAACGTGCGAACCAAACACCAGGTGTCGATGTCTTAATTGTCGGTCGTGGTGGTGGTTCAATTGAAGATTTGTGGGCGTTCAATGAAGAAATTGTCGCGGAAGCAATTTTCAATTCGCGGTTACCAATTATTAGTGCTGTTGGTCACGAAGTTGATACGACAATTGCTGACTTTGTCGCTGATGTGCGCGCGGCAACGCCGACAGCGGCGGCCGAATTAGTTGCACCAGCGGCAATTGAAGTCCAAGCCCAAATTGCGCAGTTACAACAACGATTACTCCGGGATCTTGTCCGGCAGTATCAATATCAAAATTTACGCTATCAGCATGTGATTAATCACCGCCTCTGGCAACAACCACAGCAATTTTTGCGCAATTATGAGCAACGACTTGATGAAGTGTATGCACGGTTATCGCAACAGCGACCACATCATCAAATCGAATTGGCGACGCAACGCTTAGCACAACTTGAGCAGCGCTTAACCAAAGCATTTACTTATCAATATCAACAACAAGGACAACGTTTTGAATTGCAACGACAAAAATTGCAAGCGTATAGTCCGCTCCAAGTGATGGAACGTGGGTATACAATTGTGCGTGATGATCACCAACAGATCGTGCGCTCAGTGAAAAACTTAGCAGTTGCACAACCAATTCAAGTGCAGTTCCAAGATGGACGGGCATATTGTCGGATTGAAACGTTGAGTGAGGAGGAAATTTAGATATGGCAACCCAACAAACATTCGAACAAGCATTACAGGCATTGGAAACAATTGTTCAGCAGTTAGAAAAAGGTGAAGTTGAATTAGAACAATCGATTGCCCTTTTCCAAGAAGGCATCGGCCTCGCTCAACAATGTCACCAAAAGTTAGCAACAGTTGAAACCCAAATGGCAACCCTTGTCGATGAAAATGGTCAACTCAAACCATTCTCTTTGGAGGATAAATAAGATGTTATCAGCACAGTTACAGCAAGAATTACAACAATTTGAAGCCTATTTAACAACAGTTGCCCAACAGTTTCCGTATCCAGAACAGTTGAAAGCAGCGACAACGTATTCACTTTTAGCTGGTGGAAAACGGATTCGACCACTGTTAACAATTGCGACGGCTCAAGCGTTTGGGCTTTCAAGTGAGCAAGTGTATCCGTTAGCAGCGGCAATTGAAATGATTCATACGTATTCGTTGATTCATGATGATTTACCAGCTATGGATAATGATGATCTGCGCCGTGGGAAACCGACGAATCATATTGTTTTTGGTGAAGCAACCGCAATTTTAGCTGGTGATGCATTACTAACAGAAAGCTTTCAACAGTTAGCACACGTTCAGGCTGATCCAGCGACAATTGTGCAGTTAATGCAAACGCTTGCCGCTTGTGCCGGTGGTGAAGGGATGGTCGGTGGTCAAAGCTTAGATTTAGCCGCCGAACAAAAACAAGTACCATTAGCACAGTTACAAGAAATTCATCATTTAAAAACGGGACGGATGATTGAAATTGCCGTTGTTGGTGCCGCAATGGTTGCGCAAGCATCAAAATCAACACTGGCATTATTGCAAACGTATGCGCAAGCAATCGGCTTGGCGTTCCAGATTCAAGATGATATTTTAGATGTAACGGCAACAACGCAACAACTCGGAAAACCGCAAGGCAGTGATTTGGTGAAAGTAAAAAGCACATATGTGTCATTACTTGGTTTAAGTGGGGCAAAGTCAGCTTTAGAACAAGAACGCCAACGTGCACAAAAGGCTTTACAAGCTGCAAATGTGACAACACCCGCCTTGCGAGAATTAACCGAATTAATTTGTAACCGTCAAGCATAAAAGGGGTGATAATATGGCGAATTACGAATATTTATTTGAAATCACTGAACCAAACTTTATCAAAAAGTTTCGGGTTGATGAAATGGAAATTTTGGCAACGGATATTCGCCAATTCCTGATTGAAACATTGAGTGAAACTGGAGGCCATGTCGCACCGAATTTAGGTGTTGTGGAATTAACTTTAGCACTGCACTATGTGTTTGACTCACCAACTGATAAATTTATTTGGGATGTTGGACATCAATGTTATATTCATAAAATCCTCACTGGTCGTGCCAAGCAGTTTGATACATTACGCAAATATCAAGGTTTAAGTGGCTTTCCGCGTTTAGAAGAAAGTCCCCATGATGCGTTTGAAACCGGACATAGTTCGACATCACTATCGGCAGCGATGGGGATGGCAGTTGCACGGGATATGCGTGGTGAAACCCACCAAATCGTCCCAATTATTGGTGATGGTGCCTTAACGGGTGGAATGGCGTTGGAAGCGTTAAATCACATCGGTGATGAACAACGACCAATGATTATTGTTTTAAATGATAACGGAATGTCGATTTCTAAACCTGTTGGAGCGATTGACCGGCAGTTAGAAGCAGTCCGAATCAATAAAAGCTATGCCCAAGTGAAACACATGTTCCGTGCAGCATTAGAAAGCATTCCCGTTGTCGGTGATTCGTTGGCAACAACGGCGGAAAAAATGAAAACACAAGTGAAGCGTGCGCTCGTGACGAGTGAAGAATCAACGTTATTTGATTCGTTAGGAATTATGTATTTAGGTCCAATTGATGGACATAATCTCCATGATTTAATTGCGACGTTTGAGTTGGCAAAACAAGCGAATCGTCCGGTCGTTGTCCATGTGATGACGCAAAAAGGTCGTGGCTATACGCCGGCACAAAATGATACGCGTGGTTCTTGGCATGGGATTGGTCCCTTTGATTTAGCAACGGGGCAAAAATATCATAAAAAACCAAACTATGACGATCGGGTCTGGAGTAGTGTCATCTCGCAAACTTTAGAGCGCTTAGCTGAAAGTGATCAACGACTTGTCGCCGTGACACCGGCGATGATTAAAGGTTCAAAATTGGAATTTTTCCAACAAAAATTTCCAGCGCAAACCTTTGATGTCGGCATTGCGGAACAACATGCAGCGACCTTTGCGGGTGGCTTAGCAATTGCTGGTTTAAAACCAACATTCTTTGTATACTCAACGTTTTTACAGCGTGCATATGACCAAGTTTTACATGATCTTGCAAGGCAAAAGCTCGATGTTTTAATCGCTGTTGATCGCTGTGGTTTTGCGACTGGTGATGGGGATACTCATCATGGGATTTATGACATTAGTTTTTTACGTTCAATTCCAGAAATGACGATTATGATGCCAAAAGATCAAATTGAAGCGCAACATTTATTTTACAGTGCTTTGTATGCTTACGAAGGCAAAGGGACATTGGCGTATCGGTATCCACGTGGGTATACCGCCTTTACACCGGTTGAAAATTTTGAAGCAATTCCTTATGGAACGTGGAAGATTGAGCGCGAAGGTAGTGATTTAACAATTATCACTTTCGGTCCATTTGTCGCGAAAGCACTCGCAATTGCGGCGAGTTTGGAAGATACAGGAATCTCGATTCAAGTGATTAACGCGCGCTTTATCAAACCGATGGATGAAGCAATGTTGCATGCAGTCTTTGCGAGTCAGCAACCGATTATGACCCTTGAAGAAGGTAGCAAGATTGGTGGCTTCGGCAGCGGAATTTGTGAATTTGCTGCGGACCATCAGTATAAAAACAACATTCATGTTTTCGGGATTGATGATCACTATCATGCTCAAGGCGATAGCGTGAGTTTATTTGCTGAAGCAGGAATGAGCGATGAAGGAATTATCGCAAAAATAAAGGAAATGGTGAACTAAATGCGCAAAGAACGAATTGATGTGTTATTAGTTGAACAAGGGTTCTTCGATAGCCGTGAAAAAGCGAAACGGGCGATTATGGCAGGGATTGTTTATGCCAACACCGCGCGAATGTTAAAAGCTGGCGAAAAAGTACCTGACGATGTTGAAATCATGGTCAAAGGGAAAACAATTCCTTATGTCAGTCGTGGAGGCTTGAAATTAGAAAAAGCAATTCAAACGTTTGAGCTCGATTTAAATGGGAAAACCGTCCTTGATATTGGTGCCTCAACTGGTGGATTTACTGACTGTGCCTTACAAAATGGGGCGAAGTACGTCTATGCACTTGATGTCGGGACGAATCAACTCGATTGGAAGTTACGCAGTGATGACCGCGTGTTATCATTGGAAAAAACGAATTTCCGCTATGCAACGTTAGATTTATTTAGCAATGGACAACCAGAATTTGCGACCATTGATGTATCATTTATCTCGTTAAGCAATATTTTACCAAATTTAGCAACAATTCTTGTGCCAAATGGTGAAGTCATGGCCTTAATCAAACCACAGTTTGAAGCCGGGCGTGAATTTATCGGGAAAAAAGGGATCATTCGGGAACCAAAAGTCCACCAAATGGTCTTAGAAAATACGATTGCGATGATGAATCGAACAGGATTTGATGTCGTTGGCCTCTCGCATTCACCAATAACCGGTGGCGAAGGTAACATCGAATTCATCGCCTACCTCCGCTTACGTGAACCACAAACACCAGCATGGGACAG
>JBOFQK010000133.1:0-2322 GCA_051660865.1 Culicoidibacterales bacterium
TTATAGGCGGTCGGTGATTGTTGGACAACAACAATATCACCATCAATAATATGTGCGTTAATCATGCTATCCCCTTTAACACGTAAAGCAAATAATGGTGAGTTTGGACGACGTTTCATCATCACAGGAATGAGTTCCGCATCAGTACTTAGCATTTCAATTGGTAACCCAGCTGTAACAAATGAAAGAAGTGGGACTTCAATAAAATCAGCAGTATTTTTTTCTGGTAAATCAGCATCGATCAATGAAGAAAGATCAATGTGAAAATGATGAGCAATTTTTTCAAAAAATTGAATATTTGGTTGGCGGCGACCATTTTCATAGTTGGCATAGGTAAATTGATTAATTCCAAGTTGTTCAGCAACGTCACGTTGTGTTAATTTGTGTTCTTTACGATAAGCACGCATAGTTTCAATCCAAAGCATTGTATCACCAGTCTTTCTATTAGTTTTTAGCTACTACAATAAGTATAACCGAAAACGAAACAATGGTCAAAATGAAAAAAAATAACAGTTTAAGGCTAAAGAGAAAAAGATAGTGGATTAAAGTTTTTCAAAGTAAAATAAATAATTAAAATTGTGAATAAACTCGAAAAAAAACCGATTTTTTTGCTATAATTATAGGCATATAATAAAAAAATAAAAGATAGATTGAGAAAAGAGGCGAAAAAATGAAGAAACTATTTACGTTATTGGCAATTGTTGCTGTTTTCGGAACGCAAATAACACCAGTTTTTGCGGCGACAGTAGCGAGTAGTAGCCAAACAACATCAGTAACACAAACTGAAGAGAAAGAGCCGATTGAAACTGAGACGAAAGACGTTGTCGTTGAAGAAGAGAACGAAGTAGTTGAGCCTGAAGACGTCGTTGTTGAAGAAGAGAGCGAAGTAGTTGAACCTAAGGCGGAGACAGAAGATGTTGTTGTTGAAGATACACCAATGCTATACAGTGTCGGTGAAACTGGACGTACACCGTACGAAAAAACTCCGGTCGAAACGACAGATGTTGCAATCCAAACCTTTGGTGTCGAAAAAGTCAATGAATTTGCCTTAGGACAAGTAAATAGCTATGTTGATCCAAGCGTTGTTGCTGATAAACAAGCAGCAATTGATGAACTTGAAGCGTTAACGCCACAATCACTACAGCCGTATGAAGTGGCAGTGGTCAATGAAGCAAATGAATACTTCTTTATTGAAGGGCAGCCAACATATGAAGAAGCTGTTGCTTTGATACAAACTGTTGAATTATTTGCAGGCGAAGAAGCTGTTGTTATTAATGAAAATGGAATGGTCACGTATAGTAATTCAAATGTCGCACGGGTATTTAAAACGATTAATGGTTCTTTATATACTGGGTGTGATATTAATACTAATTTGTACCGTGATGCCTCGTTAGTGACTGAAGTTGGATATATTAATCAGTGTTACACTGATGATGTGCCAGTTTTAGAGATTCAAGGTGATGCGGCGAAAATTATGGTTGCCGGAAAAGTTGCATGGTTACGAATTTCTTCGGATTTAGTGTTCGTTTCAACTAATCAAATTGTAAATCCAAGTTACTATATTAATGAAAATGGCCATTTTGTCCATTATATTAGTAAAAACTTAACAACTTCAGGCGGAACAAAGCTTGAACTTGGACCGAAAAATGATAAATTACAAGATAATGTCAAATATTATAGTTATGATGGTAATTATTTCTATACGAATCCTGAAACAATTGGACCGGATA
This sequence comes from Culicoidibacterales bacterium, assembly GCA_051660865.1. Classification (GTDB taxonomy): domain Bacteria; phylum Bacillota_I; class Bacilli_A; order Culicoidibacterales; family ZOR0006; genus ZOR0006. Next base: position 1,731 of record JBOFQK010000133.1, read on the forward strand.
TGAATGATGGACTTGCAAATAGTGCGGTCAATGCCAATGACCCGTACTATAACTATTTCCAAAATTTACCATTTAATAGTAAAGCAGTCGCAACAGCAGCGCAAATTGATGCTTATATCAATGCGAATACGCAAGCAACGAGTAAATTGCGTAATACTGGTCAAGCTTTTATTGACGCTCAAGAAAAGTACGGAATCAATGCGATGTTGATGTTAGGCGTTGCAATTAATGAAAGTAACTGGGGAATGAGTTCGATTGCGCAAAGCAAAAATAATCTCTTTGGTTTAAATGCAGTTGATGCAACACCAGGAGAATCAGCAAATTATTTTCCGACAGTAGCAGCTTGTATCGATTTATATGCGAGTGACTGGTTAGCACAAGGGTATGCTGATCCGCAAGATTGGCGTTACTACGGTGGGATGCTTGGTAATAAAGCAATGGGTGCAAACGTGAAGTATGCATCTGATGCTTATTGGAGTGAAAAAGCAGTTGCACATATGTACACAGTTGATCGTGGAATCAACGGGGGAAGCTCAAAAGAGTGGAATTATTATTCGGTTGGTATTTTCAAGATAGCTAATAGTGTCAAAAA
>JBOFQK010000134.1:0-3082 GCA_051660865.1 Culicoidibacterales bacterium
CCACAGCCATTCGTGCCGATAATCATCGTAATTTTTTCTTTTGGGATTTCAACATTGAGTTGATCAAGTATCAAGACATCATCATATCCGACTGATAAATTTTTGGCAACAATCGTAGCTTCCATGCTGTTACTCCTTCATTTTCAACATTAAATAAATAAAATATGGGACTCCAACAATTGAGATTGTAATCCCGACAGGAATTTCAATTGGTGAGAAGAGGTTGCGTGAAATCGCATCAGCAAAAATGATAATAATTGCACTCAACAACCCAGCAGTCGGAATTAATCGCCGGTGAATCGGACCAACGAGTTTGCGACCTAATTGTGGACCTAACAGTCCTAAAAAGGCAATATTTCCTGCAACCGCTGTACTTGCTGCCGCTAAAGCGACCGCAAAAAAGAGAAATTTTCGCCGGGTACTTTCTACCCGAATCCCAAGACCGGTTGCTAATTCATCACCTAAATCTAAAATATCGAGTGACCGGCTTTCAAGTAACGTCCATGCACAAACTAGCCCAACAATCGGCAAAATCAACCAAAAAAATTGCCAACTACTCCCCCAAAGACTACCGCTAATCCAAGTCAAGGCTTGATTATAATCACCCTTTGACAATGTCAATTGGAACAAAGTAATCAGCGCATTTAAGCCAGCATTGACACCAATTCCAATCAAAATCAAGCGCGTTGGGGAAATACCTTTTTGATAACTCAGAGTATAAATCAGCACCGCTGCCACTAATGCACCAAAGATTCCGGCAAAAGGCATGAAGTAAATCGCCCAATCACCTAACTGACTATAGTAACTCGTCGTACTCGTCGCAATCACCAAGACAACCGCGAGTGCTGCTCCAGCATTAATTCCGATAATTCCCGGTTCAGCCAGTTCATTTTTGGTCACACTTTGTAAAATACATCCTGCAGTTGATAGTGCAACACCGACTAGGACTGCAACCGCAATCCGTGGTAAGCGCAACTGAAAAATTGTTGTCGCTTGAACTTTACTCCCATTACCAATCAACGTTTGCATAATTTCCGCGAGACTTATTTGGTAAGTTCCCCAACTGAGGCTTAACGCAATGACTGCGATTAAGACAACCGTTAATATCCCCATCACTATTATAAACCGTTTTTTCATCATACACTTCGCTCTTTCCTAACCATCCAAATGAAGAATGGTACACCGATTAATGTCGTAAACAAGCCAATTGGCGTCTCATATGGTTGATCAACTAAACGAGCTAAGACGTCTGACCACACCAATAATGTTCCTCCGAGTAAAAATGACAGTGGTAAAATAATCCGGTAATCTTGACCGACTAATTTACGAATCATATGCGGAACAATCAAGCCAACAAACGCAATATTACCAGCAACACTCACGCTAATTGCACACATTGGAATAATCAACAAGAGCGTCAAAATCCGAATTTTGACCGGATTTTCACCAAGGCCAATCGCGACATCTTCACCTAAATTGACAATATTAATCTTTGAAGCTAATAGGAGTGCTCCAATTGTACAAAGCCCACCAATAATGAGCAACAACTGCACACTTTGCCAATCTGCTGTCCGAAAACCACCACTAATCCAGAACGCAAGATTTTGCGAACGATTCGTTAATAAAGCAATCACTGAAGCGAGTGAAATGAAAAACGTACTTAATGCTGTTCCCGCTAATAATAATCGTGATACATTCAAACTGCGGGTTTGTTGCAGTGTGAAAATCAAGACAAGTCCACCACTGAGTAGTGCACCTATAAAAGCGGCAGCACTCGTACTAAACAATCCCGAAAAAGCGGGGAATGCATACCCAATTGCAATTGCGAGTGTTGCGCCTTGGGTAATACCCATCAGCGATGGTTCGGCAATCGGGTTACGCGTCACGCCTTGCATCATCGCACCAGTAAGACCGAGCAAGCCCCCGACAAGTAGGGTGCTCAATGCTCGTGGAATCCTGATCTCACGCACAAGTTGCATGTCAAGTTCAGGTTGATAATCGAAAATACTCGCAATCACCGTTGAAAATGGAATCGTTTTTGCTCCTGCTGAAACAGCCACAAACAGCCCAATTGCGACTGCAACCACACAAAAGCTCACAAGCCAAACAATTTTTTTATTCATTGCTTGCTGCTAATAAACTTTCAATTTCGTTCATAAAATCAAGACGTCCGATTGGGCTATAGCCGATGTTAAAGTATGGACTTGCTGCTAATTCGACAACATTTCCTGCTTGGACTGCTGAAATATTTTGCCAAATTGGATTTGCTAATAATTCTGCTAAATCTTCATCGGTAGCAATTGCTAAAATTTCATCGGCTTCAATCGCTGCTAAACCTTCATATGAAACAACTGGCAAACTAACATCAACTTGTTCTGGCATTCCAACTGGTTTTGCTAAGTCAAGATCTTCGTATAAGACGCTTCCTAAACCAGCACCATCAAAAACGAAATGTGAACCTGCACTTGCTAAAAATGCTAAGTAAGTTGTGTCTTCACCATTCGCGGCTTTGATTGCAGCGCTCACTTCAGCGGCTTTAGCATCATACTCAGTAAGCCAGGCTTGCGCTGCTTCAACACGATCCATCACAGTCGCCACATTCAGTAAATCTGCGCGCCAATCCATTTGCGCTAATTCAATCATCACCGTTGGCGCGACTGCTGACAATTGCTCATACATTTTCTCTTGCATCGTTGAGATAATAATTAAGTCTGGCTCTAAAGCGAAGACCGCTTCAATATCCATTGTGTCTTGATAACTATACCCAAGAATTTCAGCTCCAGCTAATTCGTCTTCTAAGTATGTTGGTAATTTCGTATAGTCATAGCCATCACTATTCGCTGTTCCGACAACATCAAAGCCAAGTAATGATAACGTATCACTTGCCCCACTTAAATCAACAATTCGTTGCGGATCAACCGGGATTGCAACCTCACCTTTTACATCTGTAACTACACGTGTTTCAACTGTTGTTGCTTCTTCGCTTGTCCCACTTCCACAAGCAACTAATGTTAGGGCCAACATCATCGTTGCCGCCATTGCAAATAACTTTTTCATTTTTAGTTCTCCTTTAATTACGTAT
>JBOFQK010000135.1:0-67266 GCA_051660865.1 Culicoidibacterales bacterium
AAAGTAGGACAAAGAAGAAAGTTTGAAAAAGTGATTACTAGTTATGATAGAGATTGAGAAATATCAAAATAAATTCCAAACAATAGTGAAAATAAAGAAATAAAGGAATGCTTTTTTCCACAGATAGTTTCTACATCAAAAAATATTAACAGTATTTTTCCACAGAACATTTTCAAGTTAATCATGAAATATTCTGATAAAATTAAGTGCATTTAGCTTGTTAAACTTGTTGATAACAACTAAAATTAAAATGTAAGTGGCTTTAAAAATTGAGAGCCCAAACAGGAGGTATGTAAAACTATGGAAGTACGACAATTAGAAAACACAAAATTAATATTAGTATCAGAAATGAATAACCTTTTATCTAACTTGAATGTTATGTATGTTAAACTTCATAACTTACATTGGAATGTCACAGGAGCAGGATTCTTTGAAGTCCACGTGAAACTTGAAGAATTATATACAGACTTAACATTAGATTTAGACGAAGTAGCTGAACGAATTTTAACAATCGGTCACAAACCATATGCAACGATGAAAGACTATATTCAATTTGCATCAATTGTTGAAATTACAAGTTCTGATATTAAAACACAAGCGGCAATGAAAGTTGCAACTGAAGATTATATTGTTCTTGTTCGCCAAGCACAAGAGGTTGGGCGCTTAGCAGAAGAAGCAAAAGATTTCCGTACACAAGATTTAATGAATACATTAATTGCTAAATACGAAAAAACATTATGGATGCTCCAAGCATATAGTGCTTAATTTTTTAAAGCTGTCAACTGGCAGCTTTTTTAATTTACTGATAAAAAAGCGCAATAAAGGACTATTTTTCTATTTTATTTTTGAGAATTTAACCAAAAAAAACTTTAATGAATGATTTCTAATTGAAAGATATTTGTTACCATTGTGAAAACAATGTATAATATGGAGAGAAAAAAATAGGAGGACAGAGTGATGAAAAATTATACGTTAATTGCACCATGTTTTTTCGGTCTTGAAAAAATTGTTGCACGTGAAATTCAGGCACTAGATTTTGAAATTATCAAAACAGAAGACGGTCGTGTAACGTTTAAAACTGATAGTGATGGAATTGCTAAAGCGAACATGTGGTTGCGTACAGCAGAGCGTGTTTTGTGGCGTGTTGCTGAATTTGAAGCATACACTTTTGAGGAATTATTTCAAGGTGTAAAATCGATTGATTGGCAACAATATTTACCATATGGTGTATATTTTCCGGTATCTAAAGTATCCTCTGTACGTTCAGAATTATTTAGTAAACGTGATATTCAAGCAATCACTAAAAAGGCAATTGTTGAAAAAATGAAATTGCAATATGGTGGCGATGAATATGGAATGATTCGTGAAGATGAAGAAGCGATGCCAATTTTTGTTTTTATCCACAAAAATAAAGTCACAATTTCAATTGACACATCAGGTTTAGCTTTACACAAACGTGGATATCGTGAAGTTTCAACGGCAGCTCCAATTCGTGAAACATTAGCAGCAGCAATGATTTCATTAACACCATGGCGCCCAGGAAAAGCACTTGTTGATCCAATGTGTGGATCAGGAACAATTTTAATTGAAGCAGCTATGAAGGGTCGTAACATGGCTCCAGGAATTAATCGTGAGTTTATTTCGGAAAATTGGCGAATTATTGATAAAGATATTTGGCGTAATACCCGAAAATTAGCTTATGATCAAATCAATGATTTAGAATTTAAATTAAGTGGTTCAGATATTGATCCGGAAGCAATTGAAATCGCAAAAGAAAATGCGGAAATCGCTGGAGTAGCTAATTACATCGATTTTTCTGTAGCTGATATGGTTGATTTTACTTCAAAAGAAGAATACGGCTTTATCATTACGAATCCACCTTACGGTGAGCGTTTAGAAGATGAAGTCAGTGTTGAGCGTTTGTATGCAGCAATGGGACGAATGTTCAAAAAACTTCCGACTTGGTCATTATACGCAATTACTTCATTCGAAGATTTTGAATTCTGCTTTAAACGAAAAGCGGAAAGAAAACGTAAAATTTATAACGGAATGTTACGTTCAGACTATTATCAATACCCAGGACCGCGTCCGCCACGAGCGCCACGCGACTAAGTAACTTTCTGGTGTCCAAAGTGACTGTATCTTTTTCATCGAAGATGGACTCACTTTGGGCACTAGAATTGTTCTTGTCCAAGAAAATGTTTGTAGACAAAAAGTTGTCATAATGATTTTACCGCCAAGAAAATCGTTATCAAACAAGCACGAAAAACCATCAACGCAAGTTGGTGGTTTTTTGTTGAAATATTTATCTTTTCCTCATTGATAAACAGTTGTTTTAAATTAAGTAAGTGAGATAATAACCGTATTAAATCGATCAGCCAAAGTGAGATGATGAAAATGAAATCAATAATTTTTGGTTGGAACGAGGCATTGAACGAACAAGAAGATTTGCCTCCACCAAATCGCTATCAGTTGAATGAATGTAACAAGATTCAACAAAGATGAATTGGTGAAATACCCAACACTATGGCATGTCATTAACCGAATAAATAAAAATGCTCCGAACTGCTTATTCGGAGCATTTTTATTTATTCGGTTTTTTGTGGACGTAAATCAGTTGTTTTTTCAGGAATTAATGTTTCGAGTTGTCTGAAGAAAAGACTTGGAATTTGGCAGCTGATTGCGAGTTGTTGTTTCGCTCGAGTAATTGCTACATAATGGATACAGCGCTCTTCAGCAAAGGCTTCTTGACTATATTCATAAAAATTTAGACCGACAAAGTATACACTAGAAAACTCTAGTCCTTTTGCTGCATGAACGGTCATGAGTTTGAGGCTATCGTTAAAGCGTTGAACTTTATTAATTTCGTATTCTCGACGCAAATGTTCGATTTCTAATAAGAGATTTTCAAGGCTAGCCTGTTTGTGGTTACGTTGGAAATCTTTGATAAATTGCCGGAGCGTGAAAAACATTGCAAATTCATCGTCTTGTTGTCGATTTTGTTTTTGGGCAAGTTGTCCTAACCATTGGCTGACATTGAAATACTCGTCAGCTAAATCGAGGAGTTCTTCCCATTTACCTGTCGTTTGGCACGCTTTGAGGAATTGCTCGGTTAATTGGACGAAACGTTTAATAATTTGATGTTCTCGAGGGGTGATATCGAGTGTAGCCGGTATTTTTTTTAAAATAGTAAAGAGTGACTGTTGTCGCTGTTTAGCCGTCTGGCGGAGCAAATGAATCGTTTGATGACGTAAAAATTTACTAGGATATTTTAACATCATTTCACATGCATCATCATTTTGAGAATTATAACTAAAAGCTAAATATGCAAGGAGTACACGTGTTTCTTGTTGGTTAAAATATGAATCTTGATTGACAATTAAATAGGGTAAATTTGCTTCAAGACAAGCATGCTCAAATGCTGCTGCTTGCGCATTAGAACGGAATAAAATTGCTGTTTCAGCGGGAAGTTGCTGTTGATTTAGAATATTAGCGACAATATTACGTGCTTCACTCGCTTCATCTTCATAAATTGTTAAACGGACTGGGGTTTGATCCATTGATGAAACATGAGATTGAAGTTTTTTAGGGAATTTTGGTTTCGCCAAGTTAGCGAATTTATTAGACAAATCAACAATATTACTTGTCGAACGGTAATTCATTGTCAGAAAGTGCGTCTGACATTCTGGAAAATAGGCTTCAAGGTTATAGAAAATTTCAGGATGAGCTCCACGGAATCGATAAATACATTGATCAATATCACCAACAAAACATAATTGCTTGAAAGGTACTTGATCAAGTAATTGGATAATTTTCATTTGAACATAGTTAGTATCTTGAAATTCATCAACGCAAAAATATTGGAAGTGATGTGTAATTTGTTGCGCAGCTACAGGATTAGTTTCGAGTAATTGAATGAACATTAGCAATAAAGTATCAAAGTCGAATTTTTGTTCTTGCTGCAAAAGTTGATCATAAAATAGGACGAACTCATAACATAAATGAGCCATACGTGCGCTTACTTTATCGGCTAACTCAGGGGTAGTTTTAAATTTATCTTGTAAAGTTGGTTTGAAGTCAAAGCGTTGTTCAAGATATTTTTCGATAGCATCAATCCAATAATATTTTTCAGTTAGCGGATGATAGTGTAGCTGCTCATCATATAAATGGTTATACACATAAGCTTTAACGGCAGCTACATAAATTGGTGCTTCAACTTTCAACAAATCTTTTAACTGTTTATTTTGAGTTTGTGTTAAAAAACGTTGGAAGTCTTTATAAGTGTTGACCTCTTTTAAACGATTGCGGGTTAAAATAACAAAATCAAATTCTTCAAATAATGTTTTACCTTGAAGAACTTGAAATTGTTGTAAGAGTTTATAACAAAACGAATGGAAGGTTAAAATTGTTAATCCGCGTGCATGGGGCAATTGTTGTTGCAGGCGTTGCTTAATGTCGATTGTGGTTTTTTTAGAAAAGGTAACAAGACAAATTTGGCTTGGGTGAACATTTGCTTGAAGATAGGCGGCAAGTTTGCCGAGTAGGGTCGTTGTTTTACCTGTTCCAGCACCAGCAATAACGCGTAAAACGCGAGTAGTATCAGCAATGATTGTCTGCTGTTCAGTATTAAAATTCATAAAATCCTCCTTAGTAGTGAGCACGTATACTATTATAATATATTTAGCGATAAAATTCAGGATGAATCCAAAGAATCGCTACACTAACATTGCCAAAGTCAAATAAATGGCATATAATAATGAGAATTAATCGATATAAAGTCGAGGGGGATCAATAAATGAAATTAGCAATCGTGGGAACAGGTTTTATTGCTCAAGAAATGATGCAAGCGATTCAGGAGTATGGTCCAGAATTTGAGGTTGTGACAATTTACAATCGGACATTAGAAAAAGCAGAACAGTTTGCCGAAAAATTTGGAATTGAACATATTTCAACGAGTTTTGAGCAAGTACTTGAGCAAAATCTTGATGCAGTCTATCTTGCCGTGCACTCAAACGATCATTATTTGATGACAAGACAAGCGTTAATGAGTGGAAAACATGTGCTCTGTGAAAAACCAGCGGTCTTAAATGATTGTGAATTTGAACAGCTTCAAACATTAGCAGCAAGTAAGCAACTGATTTGGATGGATGCGATGCGCTTTATTCATCTTCCTTTGTGGAAAGCACTGAAACAAGAGCTTGCTTTGGGGACAATTGGTGAAGTTGTCTATGTTGAAGGTAGCTTAGGAAGAATCAGTCAACGCTTGTATCGACACACGCTTGAATTAGCTGGTGGGGTGTTATATGACTTAGCTATTTATCCACTTTATGCACTGGTTGATTTGTTAGGTCAACCAGTACAAATGCAAATTCAAGCGTTACGCTTAGCGAGCGGTGTTGAACATACTGTAAGCATCCAGCTTGGATACGAGAAAGCATTAGCTCACATTCACGCTTCATGTGTGAGTCAAACTCAAACACAGTTGCGAATTCAAGGAACAAAAGGAACGCTAATTGTCCCACAAGAATTTACGACGAGTCAATATTATCTAATTAGTTCACAAACAGGTGATATCAAACAAAAAGAAGTTGAATGTCAAGGTTCGGGAATGATTTATGAATTGCGAGCCTTTCAAGCGGGGATGACTCAACAACATTTAAGCAAAGATGTCTATCACGTGTTAACACTCTTACGCAAAAGACTTGGAATTGAGTATCCGAGTGAACATACAAGTAAAGGAAGTGAATAAAGATGGTTAGTCAATTTATGCAACCAAATCCAATTTTACATCGACTTGAAACAATTGCTAAACCAAGCTCACAAGTAATGGGAATACGTGGTGTGATGATCAAAACAGCCACATTGTTAGCAGTTGTCTTTCTTGGTGCGTTAGGAGCACTGATCTTTGAATCAAGTTCAATTATTAATACTGCTTTAGTTTGGGGAGGAATTGCGACAGTTATTTTGGCGCTGTTTACTTTATTCTTGCCGAAACTTGCGTGGATTACAGCACCGATATACGCGTTTGTGCAAGGCATATTATTAGGAAGTATCTCCTTAGCAATCGAAATGATTTTCCCAGGAATTGTTATTAATGCAATTTTATTAACAATTCTCCTATTATTAGCTATGTGTGGTTTTTATATTTTCTTTCCGGTTGCAAGTCATCGACTTGTTCCATATGTATTTGGAGTTACAGCGGCGCTTGGACTTGTCTATTTTGTTGATTTTATTTTGAATTTATTTGGTTTTGGCGTACCATACTTGCATGCAAGTGGTATAATTGGAATTATTATTGCAATTGCAATTCTAGCATTAGCAACTTTAAATTTACTCGGTGATTTCAGTTTTATCGATGAGCGAATTCGTCGTGGTGAAGGCAAAGAATATGAGTGGTACGCAGCTTTTGGGTTAGTAGTTACCTTGCTATGGATGTATTTACGCGTCATCCAGTTATTAGCCTTATTTGCTCGTGAAAGAAAATCATAAAAAATCAAAGGAGAGTATGATGGAATATACAATTGAAACGAAACCAGCAATGATGCTAGCAGGTTACACAATGGAAGTAACGGCCGAAACAACACAACTAATTAATCAATTATGGGAATTGTTTTTAGCGACGTGGCAAAAAGTTGATTATGCAAATCATCAAGCATTTTATACGATTCAGTCACAAGCAAAATCAGAACAGCTCGGTGCATTTAACTACAGTGTAGCGATTGAGGTCGAAGGATTTGGTGAATTACCAGAAGGAATGGAATATCTTGATTTAGCAGCCATGGAATATGCGTGCTTTACTGCGACACAAGCTCAACCAGTTGAACAACTCTATGCCGAAATGGAACATACCTTACGTGCTGATCACATTACCTTTTTGAGTGATTATACATTAGAACGGTATCCAAGTACAAATCCAACACAAGTCCAAATTTTAGTGCCATTGCGAGAAACAGAAGAAAATTAAAAAGCTACGTTTCATACGTAGCTAGGAATTTTGTAACCACCAAATAATTGGTGGTTTTTTTAATGGAGTTTAATCGCTACAAAGCTATTCGCCGGAACATGATATGATTCACTTAAAGTGAATTCAGTAGCGGTAAATAAATCGGTAGCTAGTCGATTAACATAATCAAGTGGAATTTGAATGAGTTGATCTTGAATTGTATTATTGAAAATATAGAAGATACTTTCGAAGGCTAATCGTCTTTCAAAAATAAGATAAGCGTTATCATCGTGAATATCTAGCCAATTTAACTCACCATATGTGAAAATTGGTTGATATTTTTTGCGAATCGCAATTAATTGCTGGATAAACTGATATAAATTTTGATCTTGGTGATCAGGATTCCAAACCATGCATTTTCGACAAAGTGGATCAGCACCACCGTCAAGACCGATTTCAGTACCATAGTAGATACATGGTGATCCAGTTTGGGCAAACATAAAAGCCAGTGCCGATTTCATTTGGGCTTTATTTCCATTTGTGCGAGTTAATAATCGTGCTGTATCGTGGCTATCAAGTAAATTAAACATTACTTCGTTAATATTTTGCGTATAACTCATCAATTGGTGATTGATACGGTACATAAATTGAGTAGAGGTAAGTTCTTGATCAGCAAAATATTGTAAAATTGCATCAGTGAAAGGATAATTCATTACTGAATCAAATTCATCACCATGTAACCATGCATAAGAATCATGCCAAATTTCACCAAGGATAAAAACATCTGATTTAATTTTATGAACAGCACGACGGAAATCTTTCCAAAAAGCATGGTCGATTTCATTTGCAACATCAAGGCGCCAACCATCAATATCAAATTCTTGAATCCAATAAGTCGCAATATTAAGCAAGTATTGTTTGACATCCGGATGTTGCGTATTTAATTTAGGCATTTTCGGTGTAAATGCAAATGTGTCAAAACTGAGTGATTTTGAACCTTCATAGTTGCCATTAATTCCTTCTAAAACGGGGAAACTCCGAACATGAAACCAATCAGCATATTGGGAATCAGCTCCGTTTTTGACAACATCTTGCCAAATTGGTGATTCACTCCCAAGGTGATTAAAAACAGCGTCAATCATTACTTTTATGCCACGCTGATGAGCTAATTTAATTAAGCGTTTAAAATCTGCCTCGCTTCCAAAGTGGGGATCAATTTTAAAGTAATCAGTTGTATCGTATTTATGATTAGAAGGTGATTCGAAAACTGGCGTGAGATAAATGCCGTTAATTCCTAAATCGACTAAATAATCAAGTTTTTGGATAATTCCTTCAAGATCACCACCGAAAAAATCAAAACTAGCTGGATCTTTACTTCCCCAAGAAAGAGCGTGTTTTGGCGAAATAGCTGGGTTACCATTGGCAAAACGTTCAGGAAAAATTTGATACCAAATTGTATCCTTGACCCAAGTTGGTGCTTGGAATGCGTCATTTCCATGTAGGAAAGGAAATTTAAAATAATTACCAATATTTTTTCGTGCAGCTAAATCTTCGTAGTCGAAAACCCCTTTTTCGGCAAAGAAGAATGTTTTACCATGAGTATCAGTAAGTGTGAATCCGTATTGGAGTCGTTTGTGACTTGGTTTAACTTCAACAAACCAAAAATCATGATAATCAGTTGTGGCAATTTTTTTCATCGGTGAAATTTGATGATTCCAAGTTGTTTCTTTGACAGCTAAATTGCCACCACCACCAAAGCTATGGTCATAAGGATCGCCAAATAAAATTTCAGCGGATGCGATATCATTACGTTTGGTACGGATTTTCAAATGAATTGTTTGATTGTTATAGGCATAGGCATACGTGCTAAGCGAACGATGATATAATGCAGCTTTATCCATAAAGGATTCCCCCTAATTTTATTGTGAATTACTTTTCTGAGTTATTATACCGTTAAAAAAAACACAAGTCCAAACATTTTCATGCGTTACCGATAACAATAATTATTAAGAAAATAGTTTTAAGAAAAAAAGTAGAAAACTCAACAATTATAACATTATATTTAATTTTTTGGACGATTTTATAACTATTTAAAAGGTTAGTGTGATAAAATATTAATTAATGTTACCGTTAACAAAAAAAAGATACCGGTAACATAGCAATTACTCATTGAAAAGGCTTTCTTTGGGTGGTATAGTTAATCCGAAGCCAATGATGGCACAAAAAAAGGAGGAAATGATGATGAAGGGTATGAAAAAAACATTATCATTAGTAGCTGTAGGGGCAGTAGCATTGACTGCAACAGCATGTGGAAGTACAGACACAGGAACTAACACGGATACGGGGAGTTCAAGTGAAGAAACAAAAAAATTAATTGTTGCAGCAGAAGCATCATATGCACCATTTTTAGAAGAAGTAAAGGCTGATTTTGAAGCAGAGCACAATGTAACAGTTGAAATCCAAGAAAAAGGTATGTTCGATACATTAGATGCATTAGCTTTAGATGGACCAGCTGGTTTATCACCAGATGTATTCATTATGCCACATGACCGGATTGGATCATTAGCAGCGACTGGAAATATTTCACCAGTAACATTAACAGGTGATTATACAGATGTTGCCGTAACAGCAGCGACATATGAAGGAAAAACATATATTGCACCAGCAGCAATTGAAGCTGTGATGTTATTCTATAACAAAGATTTATTACCAGAAGCACCAACAACTTTTGAAGAATTAGAAGCACTAGCTGCTGATTCACAATACGCATTTACAAATGAAGAAGGTCGTTCAACAGCGTTCTTAGCAAAATTAGTAGACTTCTACGTTGCATACGGAATCATCGGTGGATATGGTGGAAATGTCTTTGGGGATAACAATACAAATCCAGATGAATTAGGTTTAAATAATGCTGGTGGAGTTGAAGGTTTAGCTTACATCCAAAAATGGGATGGAATCATGCCAATTGGAATGCAAGATGAGCAATCATCATATGACTTCATGATGCAATACTTCACTGAAGGAAAAACAGCAGCAATTATCAATGGTCCATGGGCAGCAACTGATGTTATTGATGCAGGAATCAATGTTGGCTTTGCAGCGCTTCCAACATTACCAGGTGGAAATACACCAACACCATTTGGTGGAGTAAAAGGTTGGGGAGTATCAGCGTACTCAACAGAACAAGAGTTAGCAAACGAATGGGTAAATTATGTTACAAATGCAGAGAATGGAATTAAATTCTTTGAAATGAATAATGAAATCACACCAAACCCTGATGTTTTAACAGAAATTGAAGCAAGTGACAATGAGTTAGCAAAAACAGTCATTGAGCAATTTGCTGTAGCAGTACCAACACCAAATATCCCTGAAATGGCAGAAGTTTGGGAATTTAAAGCGGCATTATTCGATGTAGCTCAAGGGAAAGATCCTCAAGCAGCAGCTGATAGTGCAGCACAATTAGTCAAAGATAATATTGTTGCAAAACATAGTAACTAATAAACAAACAACTAGGGGGTGTCTGGGTGAAAATCCTAGGCCCTCCTTTTAAAAATGATTTTACAGTAATAGAATGAGGATGATGGGAAAATGAGCGAAAAAAAACATTTAGGAACAAGCCATTCTCGTAAAGCTGGACTTCTTTCAATTATTCCAGGGATTGGGCAAATCTATAATAAGCAGTTAAGTAAAGGGATTATCTTTTTAGCTGTTTTTGGATTATTTATCTTATTCTCGGCAATATTTGGAATTCAAGCAATTACGGGATTAATTACGTTAGGAACGGAAGCTGGTCGCGATCATTCGATGTTCATGATGGTTGAAGGAACACTAGCACTTATCATTTATGCCATTTTTTTGATTGGTTATGCCGTTAATATTTATGATGCGATTTCTGTTGGGCGGATGCGTGATTATGGGATTAAAACAGCAGTAACCTTCAAAGAAATTCTAGCGAATGTCTGGGAAAATGGATTCCCGTATTTATTAACAATGCCGGCATATATTTTAATGGCATTTGTCATTATTTTCCCGGTTTTAGTAACAATCTTTATGGCCTTTACAAATTATGATCTCTATCATACGCCACCGGCGAATTTGATTGATTGGGTTGGATTCAAAAACTTCTTTAGTCTCTTTACACAAGCTTCATGGCGCGAAACATTTTTTAGCATTTTAAGTTGGACATTTATTTGGACAATTTGTGCAACAGTGTTCTCGATTGTCTTAGGGATTGCAGTTGCAATTGTATCGAATCAATCATTCATTAAAGGAAAACGATTCTTCCGAATTATTTTCTTATTACCTTGGGCAGTACCAGCATTTATTACGATCATGACATTCTCAAATATGTTTAATGATAGTATTGGTGCCATTAATACCCAAGTAATCCCGTTCTTCAATAATATGCTTCCATTTTTGGAATTGACAAGTCTCCCTTGGAAAACAGATCCGTTTTGGACGAAAGTAGCGGTTATCATGATTCAAACATGGTTAGGATTCCCGTATATCTTTGTTATGGTAACTGGAGTATTACAATCAATTCCTGGAGATTTATATGAAGCCGCTAATATCGATGGTGCAAGCGGTTGGCAACAATTTGTAAAAATTACTTTGCCGATGATTTTGTTTGCGACAGCACCGGTATTAATTGGGCAATTTACATTCAACTTCAATAACTTCTCGTTAATCTATCTATTTAATGCTGGAGGACCTGGAAACATCGGTGGTGGCGCCGGTTCAACCGACATTTTAATTTCATGGATTTATAAACTGACAACTTCTGGAACGCCGCAATATGCCGTTGCTGCAGCTGTAACATTGTTAATTTCATCGTTCACAATTTTAGTTGCGTACCTTGCATTTAAGCGTTCGAATGCGTTTGGAAACGAGGAGATGATGTAATATGGCGACAACAGCAATTAAACAAAAAAAATATCGTTCTAGAAAAACGAGTCAATTAATCAATAAAATCGCAACATATACCTTTATGATTATTTTATCAATCATTATCTTGTATCCAATTGCGATTACAGTTTTATCAGCATTCAATGCTGGAAATACAACAGCATTTACGCTTGACTTAAGTGGTAAGTTTACACTCGCTAACTTTGAACGCCTCTTCGTTGAAAGTGATTATTTACGCTGGTATGGCAATACGTTAATCATTGCTGTCACAACGATGGCATTTCAAGTTGCAGTCGTAACGTTAGCAGGTTATGCGTATAGTCGCTATCGCTTTAAAGGTCGAAAAAATAGTTTAACGTTCTTCTTACTGATTCAAATGGTGCCAACGATGGCAGCGTTAACGGCATTCTTCGTCTTAGCGTTATTACTGAAAGCACTTGATCAAGCGTGGTTCTTAACTCTGATCTACATCGGAGGAGGAATTCCAATGAATACTTGGTTGATGAAAGGGTACTTTGATACAATTCCACGTGATCTTGATGAATCAGCACGAATTGATGGAGCTGGACATTTACGAATTTTCTGGCAAATTGTGATGCCGTTAGCAAAACCGATGATTGCGGTGCAAGCATTATGGGCCTTCATGGGACCATTTGGAGATTTCATGTTAGCGAAGTTCTTATTACGTTCACCACAAAATATGACGTTAGCAGTTGGTTTGCAGTCATTTATCTCTAATCCACGTGATCAAGAGGTAACATTATTTGCGGCAGGAGCAATTTTAATTGCTTTACCAATTTGTATTTTATTCTTCTTATTACAACAAAACTTTGTTTCTGGATTAACATCAGGTGGAACGAAAGGATAAACCAAAAAAAGTTATCACAACTGTGATAACTTTTTTTTTATGAAAGAGCGGTTACAGTCTTAGGTAATTTTGATACAATGAAAAAGAACGCAAAAAGAAAAAGGTGAATCAAGTATGGTTGTTTTAGAAAATGAAGTATTACGAATTGAAATTGCTCAGTTAGGAGCACAATTAACGCGAATTTTCAATAAGGCTGAAAATTTGGAGTATTTATGGAATGGGAATCCGAAGTATTGGGCAAGACATGCCCCAATCTTATTCCCAATTGTCGGTCGTTTAGCAGAAAATCGGTATTTACATAATGGTGAAAGTTATAATTTATCACAACATGGATTTGCGCGTGATCAAATTTTTAGCATTTGCGAGCAAACATCAACTCGGGTTAGTTTCCGTTTAGAAGCAACTGAAGCGAGTTTGAAAGTCTATCCATTTGCTTTCACGTTAGATGTTCGATATGAACTTGAAGGTGACAAATTAACGATTGATTGGTTTGTGCAAAATCCGGCGCAGGAGACATTATATTTTTCAATTGGTGCACACCCGGCCTTTAGCACTACGTTATTACCAACAGATCAGTTTGAAGATTATGTGCTTGAATTTACCCAAGCAGAAGATTTAACTGCAATGGTACTTGATCCAGTTCAAGGGTTATTTAGTGGTGAAGTTGCGGAAGTGAGTACTGATGTCGAGCACCTTGCACTAAAGTATGAATTATTTGATCATGATGCGCTTGTATTCAACAATTTTCAAGGTGGTGAAATGACGTTGCGGTGCAAAAATCATCAGCACGGTTTAACATATAACTTTGAAGGGTTCCCTTATGTTGCAGTTTGGACACCACCAAAACAAGCAGCGAACTTTATTTGTTTAGAACCATGGTATGGCTATGCCGATACGATTGAAGGGCCGTTTGAAATTTCAAAAAAACCAGCAATTGAAACATTAGAAGCAAAACAAATATTTAAAGCACGTCAAACAATGACATTTTTCTAAAAAGATGGAGATCCCATCTTTTTTATTATCAACTTAAAGAATTAAAATGTTATCAGCTAAATATTGCCGTTTTAAAATAAAAATTTACCTAAAAATGATTGTTTTTGACAAAAATGTGGTAACTTAGATATATATACATGAGAAAAAGGAGGAGTTTTTTGTGATAAGTTTATTTGCTAAATTTGGTTGGTATTTGAAAGCGCACTGGTTTGCTTATATGAGTGCAGCAATTTGTTTAACGATTGCTAATATCTGTGCAATTTTACCACCGCAAATTATTGGAAGAGGATTAGATTATATTAGTGAAGGGACATTAACTGATGAACGGTTGCTAGGACTTGTTGGGATGTTGATTGTGATTATTGTTGTTGGATATATTGTGGCTTTTTTATGGTCATATTTATTCTCACTTAATGGTCATCGCCTTGAACGTGATTTGAAAAAACGTTATTTTTCCCATATTGTAAGAATGGACGGGCCTTTTTTCCAACGGTTTAATGTTGGTGATTTAATGTTACGGGCAACCGTTGATTTACGAGCAGTTTCGGTTGCAACGAGTGATGGGGTGTTTATGTTTCTCGAATCAACAGTTTATCTGGGGATGATTGTCTTATTTATGGTGATCACTGTTGATTGGCGATTAACAATTGCTGCTATTTTTCCACTTTTGTTCATTTCGATTAGTTCGACAATTTTAGGGAAAAAAATTCATAAAGTTTATACACAGGCTCAGGCGCAAATGAGTCAGTTAAACACGGTTTTATTGGAATCAGTGAAAGGGGTTCGGGTTATTCGCGCCTATGTGCAAGAGGAGACTGATATTACGCGTTTAACAAATCAAGCGAAAGTTGTTCAAGAACATAACGTGAAAGTTGCGAAAATTGATGCTTTTTTTGAACCGGTAATCAATGGTCTTTTTGGTCTGTCATATGCAATTTCGATTGGTTATGGAGCACTGCTTGTTTTTTCGCAACAAATTACGGTTGGAGATTTAGTTGCCTTTAATTTATATATCGGTATGCTTGGCTGGCCACTATATGCAATCGGGGGAATGATTAACTTGTTACAACGTGGGAATGCATCATATGATCGGTTCAATGAAGTTGTTCAAACTGAAGCAATTGTGAAGAGTCCGGATAATTCCTTGGCAGTTGGAGAATTTGAAAGTTTCACTTTTAAAGATTACACATTTGCCTACGATTCAACAACTGCACCAGTTTTAAAAAATATCGATGTTGTAATAAAAAAAGGTCAAACAATTGGTCTCGTTGGTAAAACTGGAGGTGGACGGACAACAGTGATTCGTCAATTACTACGGGAGTATCCGTTAGGTACAGGTCAGTTGACCTTGAACAATAAATCAATCGAAGCTTTTGATTTAGCGAGTGTACGTGGACTAATTAGTTACGTACCACAAGAGCATATTTTATTTACCAAAAATATTCGTGAAAATGTACGTTTAGGCAATCCGCAAGCAACGGATCAACAAGTTGATGAGGCAATTTGTTTAGCAGACTTTACAAAAGATATCCAACATTTACAAAATGGACTTGAAACATTGGTTGGTGAAGATGGAGTTATGTTATCAGGTGGACAAAAGCAGCGCTTATCGATTGCGCGTGCCTTTTTAGCTAATCGGGAAATTTTGGTCTTAGATGATTCGTTATCAGCTGTGGATGGGAAAACTGAAGCAACAATTATTGAACATTTATTGGCATATCGCCAAGCGAAAACAACAGTTATTATTGCTCATCGCTTATCAGCGGTACAACACGCCGATGAAATTCTCGTCTTTGAAGATGGGGAAATTATTGAACGTGGGAACCATCAACAGTTACTGCAACAACAGGGTTGGTACTACGAACAATTTAATAATCAAAATTTCAATGATAAGGAGGGAATGTAATGGGGTTATTTCAGCAATTATGGCTGTATACGAAAAAGCATATTAAGCGTGTTATTATCGGAGTGTTAGCATTAACATTCTCAATGTTAGCCTTGATTCTTACACCACTTGTCGTCCGAGAAATTCTTGATAATCAAGTTGGCGGATTGACGCAATCATGGTATCAAGTGAGTGAACCAGTCAAACCAATGGCGAAATATGTGGAATACCAAGGGAGCTATTATGTACCACAACGCTTTTACGATCAAGCAATGGAGGGGAAAGAGGTTGCAATTATTGCGGTTGATCAAGGCTATCAATTTGTAATGCAACCAGTTGCGACATATACAGTTGATAATGGGGCCATTATTTTGGCTAATGGTGAAAAAGTAAGTGGAAAAGTTTTAAAAGAAGCAGAAATCTGGCAGTTTTATCAACCTTTTTTAGAACCGTTAATCGCAACAGTTGGGTTGTTCTTACTTGTAGCGATGATTGGTGCAATTACATCCTTTTTTGCTAGTTTTTCGTTCCGTCAACTATCAAATGCGGTTGTTTTCGATATTCGTCAAGCAGCATTCAAAAAAATGCAACGGTTACCAATCGATTATTTTAGTAATGTCGCCGACGGAAAAATTGTTGCCTATATTACGAATGATACTGAAGCAGTTCGCTCAATCTATGAAAATGTAATTGCTGCAGTGCTTCAAGGTGCGGTTGTGTTCATCGGTGCTTTTGTCGGAATTTTTTATGTGAGTCCATTATTTGGCATGATTGCCTTGATTCTAATTCCAATCTTAGCTGGTTGGATTTGGGTGTATCGTCGTTTTGCTTCAAAGTATAATTTACGTGCTCGAGCAATTAATTCTGATATTAATGCG
Source organism: Culicoidibacterales bacterium (assembly GCA_051660865.1). Lineage (GTDB taxonomy): Bacteria > Bacillota_I > Bacilli_A > Culicoidibacterales > ZOR0006 > ZOR0006. Next base: position 16,473 of record JBOFQK010000135.1, read on the forward strand.
AGTTTAAATGAACAACTTAAAGGAATTGAAGTTATTCGCGCATTTAATTATGAAGCTCAAGCAACAACTGAATTTGATCAACTGTGTGATCAGTATTTTAGTGAACGCCGAAAACTTTCTACACTCGGTGCAGGAATTTCGGGAAGTATGGTCCATGTTGTTCGTCGAACATTATTGACCCTAGCACTAATTTATTTTGGAACACAAGCACTTAATTTTGAGTTAGGGGTAACAATTGGGACAATCTATGCGGTTGTTGATTATATTAATCGTTTAGCAGAACCACTTTGGAGTTTATTTAATATTTTGGCGATTTATGAAGATTCACGTTCGGGCGCAGTCAGAGTCTTTGAGTTTTTAGCGGAAACTGAAGAAAGTAATGCAGAGCAAAAAATCACTCAACTCAAAGGTGATATCGTCTTTCAAGATGTTGATTTTGCATATGTTGAAGGCCAAAAAGTCTTAAAGGCTGTGAGTTTCCATGCTAAACCGGGTCAAACAGTTGCCTTAGTTGGACATACTGGAAGTGGAAAAAGTTCATTGATGAATGTATTACTACGCTTTTATGATTATCAATCGGGAAGTATTACTATTGATGGTCAAGAGTTGCAGACGCTAAATAAACAAAGTTATCGACAACATATTGGAATGGTACTACAAGATCCGGTTTTATTTGCTGGAACGGTGTATGACAATATTGTGATGGAGCGTACAGATATAACGCAAGCAGAAGTGCTCGCTGCGTTTAAACGAGTGGGAGCTGAATTTTTGCTCGATAAACTACCGTTAGGGTTAGATGAACCTGTTTTAGAAATGGGGAGTCATTTTTCCTTAGGGGAACGTCAATTATTAGCCTTTGTGCGAGCAATTATTTTCAATCCAGCAATTTTAATTCTTGATGAGGCAACCGCAAATATTGATACTGAAACTGAACAGTTGATTCAACGGGCGTTGGATATTGTCAAGCAGAACCGAACAACATTCATTATTGCTCATCGCTTGTCGACGATTAAGACTGCAGATCAAATAATTGTGCTAGATGCTGGGTGTGTATACGAAACTGGAACGCATGAATCGTTGCTTAAAGTTGATGGGAAATACGCCCAAATGTATGCTGCGCAAGTAAAATAGAAATACTTGTTTTCACGACAAAAACTGTAGTATAATGGACCTAACTTAGCTGATGTTAGGTAATTTCAAACAAATTAAGGAGTGTGCATTATATGATTGATGCGTCCAGCCCCGGGCTGATAGCTTTCATTATCTTTTTATTTATTTTATCGGCGTTCTTCTCAGGGACAGAAACAGCCTACTCGAGTGTGAATAAAATTCGTTTGCGGAAATATGCAGAAGGTGGCGATTTAAGAGCAGCGAAAGCGCTAGAAATTGCTGAAAATTTCCATACTACGATTACAACGATTTTGATTGGGAACAATATTGTTAATATTTTATTGACATCAATTGTAACGGCAATCTTTTCAGATTTATTTGGTGCAGCCGGTCTTGCTTATGCAACGATGACAATGACAGTCTTTATTTTGATTTTTGGTGAGATTTTACCAAAAGCAATTGGGAAAGATTATGCTGAATTTGTAGCAATTAAAGCAGTCCGGATTATGAGTTGGTTTATTTGGTTACTGACACCATTTTCGTATTTATTCAACTTATTTCAAAAGTTGTTAAATCGTTACCGAAGTGAACAAGAACAACCAACAGTAACGCAAGAGGAATTGTTAACTATTGTCGATACAATACAAGAAGAAGGTTACATGGATGCTGAAGAGCGTGAACTCATTCATAGTGCAATTGAATTTGATGATGCGTTTGTACGTGATGTTCAAACGCCGCGAGTTGATCTTTTTGCGATTGATATTAACGATCCACTAGATAAAATCGTTCATCTGCTCCTAGAAAATAAATATGCGAGAATTCCGGTGTATGAAGGGACAATTGATAATATTATCGGGGTCTTAATTGAGCGTGACTTAATGACAGCACTTGTGAAACGGGAAACACCAAATTTACGTGAAATGATGCGAACTGTTGTCTTTGTTGCAGAACATATGCCCATTGCTGATGCACTGCAAACAATGCAGAAGCAAAAAGCGCACCTAGCCGTTGTTATCGATGAATTTGGTGGGACATCTGGTGTTGTGACAATTGAAGACATTTTGGAAGAATTAGTCGGTGAAATCTATGATGAATACGACGAAATCATCCAATTAGTTGAACAAGTGAATGATCATACTTGGCTTGTTGATGGAGAACTTGAGCTTGAAGATTTATTTGAAAAGCATCTTCATCACAAAAATGTACCAGCTAGTGAATATAACACTGTCGCAGGATGGGTCTATGAAAATAGTCAAACAATTCCTGAAAATGGACAAATATTTGAATATGAACAGTTTGTGATTGAAATTATCGATGCGAAAAATCGACGAATTAATAAAATTAAAGTCACGAAACACGTGTAAAGGACATTCATAGGAATGTCCTTTTCCGTTTTTGAGACAAGAATGAGCTTGGAGGAGTATTAGTATGCAAGATAAAAATTTTGAAAAAATAGTCATTAATTGGTTTAATCACCATCAACGTGAGTTACCATGGCGAAAAACGCAAAATCCATATTATATTTGGATAAGTGAAATTATGTTACAACAAACACAAGTTGTTCGTGTGATTGATTATTATACGCGGTTTTTAACGGCTTTTCCAACGATTGCTGATTTAGCAACAGCACCGCAAACACAATTGTTAAAAGCGTGGGAAGGGTTAGGTTATTATAGTCGTGTTCGGAATATGCAAAAAGCTGCACTGATGATTATGGATGAACACGGTGGTGAGTTTCCACAGGCGTATGAAGCAATTTTAGCATTGCCAGGAATTGGCTCATATACGGCTGGAGCAATTAGTGCATGCGCTTTTGGAAAAGCTTATCCGGCAGTTGATGGAAATGTTTTACGAGTGTTAGCAAGGATTCAAGCTGATTCAAGTGATATTAGTAAAGCGAGTACGAAAAAAAAATATGAAAATTATCTTGCGACAATTATGACGCAAGCAAATCCATCATTCTTCAATCAAGGTTTAATTGAGCTTGGTGCACTGATTTGTACACCAACAAATCCACAATGTCAAATGTGCCCACTTCAAACTAATTGTCAAGCCTACCACCAAGATTGCCAAGATGAATTACCGGTGAAAGCCCGCAAGAAACCTGCCCAACCATACTGGTTTGAAACGATTATTTTTACCGACGGTGAAAAAATTGCGATGCTTGAAAATCAGCATAAAGGTGTACTTCAACATTTGTGGGCTTTGCCACAAATAGCAAGCCAAGAACATCACGATGATCATCTTGAAGTACAGCAACGTATCCAAAAGAAATATCATCTCCAGACCGATGTCAAATATTTTGGGACTTATAAGCATATCTTCAGTCATCAAATTTGGCATATGCGTGTTTGGTTAGTCGAAGTGGGGGAAGTGCCGAAACCATTACAGGCAGCTAAATTTATTGATCAACAAAATTTTTTAGAAGTTCCAATGGCAAATAGCCATCGTAAAATTGTGACGGCTTTTTGGGGGGAATCACAACCACAACACGTTGCTGAAATAAGTGTAGTTTATTAATGTTGTCTAGCGAATAAACGAGAGCGAATGGTGCAGATGTAAGGCTATAAAAAAGCTTTTAATCAGTAAAATTTCTGAATTTTATGATAAAAAAAACTTAAAAATTCAATTCTGTTTAGAAAACATCCGTTTAACTTGAAATTCAAGCAAACGTTAACGGATTTTTATGGTAAAATAATAGCGAAGCGAAAGGAGAATGTAGATGCTAACAATATATAATTCATTGCATGATACGTTAGAACCGTTTGAACCAATTGAGCCGGGTAAAGTATCAATGTATGTTTGTGGACCAACAGTATACAACTATATTCACATTGGAAATGCTAGGCCAATTATTATTTTTGATGTTGTCCGTAATTATTTAACTTATTTAGGCTATGATGTTGATTATGTCAGCAATATTACTGATGTTGACGATAAAATTATTGCCGCAGCTGTTGCACAAGCAGTTGATGAGCAAACATTAACGCAATTATTTACGAAAGCATATCAAGATGATGTCCAAGCCTTAGGTTCGAATTTAGCACCAACAATGCCAAAAGTAACTGAATCGATGGCGGAAATTATTACTTTTATTGAACGTTTAATTGCCAAAGGTTTCGCATATGTTGCGAATGGCGATGTGTATTTCCGAGTAACAAAATTACCGGAGTACGGGGGATTATCAAATCAAAAGATGGCAGATTTACTCGTTGGTGCCCGAATTGAGGCGAACGAAGGGAAAGAGAATCCTTTGGACTTTACTTTGTGGAAAGCAACAACTGTAGGTGTAAATTGGGAATCACCATGGTCAAATGGGCGTCCTGGTTGGCATACAGAATGTGTAGTAATGATTGATGCACATTTCCAAAGAAAAATTGATATTCACGGTGGAGGGATGGACTTAAAATTCCCACATCATGAAAATGAAATTGCGCAATCGCATGCATGTTTTGATCATGGACTAGCAAATTATTGGATGCATAATGGTTTTGTTCAAATTGATGATGAGAAGATGTCGAAATCATTAGGGAACTTTAAAACAGTTCGAGCGATTTTAGAACAGTATGAAGGAACCGTAATCCGTACTTGGATGCTAAGTACCCACTATCGTCAACCGATTAATTTCTCAACTGAGGCGTTAGATAGTGCGGAAAAATTTGTCGAAAGAACAAAGACTGCTTACCGTGGGGCATTTAGAAAATTAGATTTAGCGAATGCACTTTTAATTGAGCCGGTGATTGATGAAACTGTAGCGGCAATTAAAAAAAGTTTTGAAACAGCGATGAATGACGATTTCAATACTGCAAATGCAATGACGATTTTGTTTGAATTAGTGAAAATTCTTAATCAGTACACACGACAAACGGTTGATTTAGGTCAATTACAAGCCGCGTGTCAGTTGTTTAAGCAAATGGATCAAGTATTAGGGTTACATCTGAGTGAGATTGAACCATTTTCTGCTGAAATTAAGCAATTATTTAACGAGCGTGAAGCTGCACGACAAATGAAAGACTTTGAACGTGCCGATGAAATTCGTCAACAGTTACTAGCGCAAGGGATTGAGGTATAAGCATGGAAGCCAAATTACTAAATGGAATAGCTTTAGCATATATGGGAGATGCTTGCTTCGATTTAATTGTGCGGGAGCATTTACTCCAAGCCGGAATTACGAAGCCACAAGAGTTGCAGCGTCGAGCCGTACAGTTTGTAAGTGCGAAAGCACAAAATAAAATTGTGCAAACGTTAATTGAAATGGAACAATTAACGCCAGATGAATACGATATTTATCGTCGTGGTCGTAATGCCCAAAGCCATACAAAACCAAAAAACTGCGATGTCCAAACATATCGACGGAGTACTGGTTTTGAAGCGATTTTTGGATATTTGTATTTAACAGAACAAACGCAAAGACTACAAATATTGGGTCAAAAAGCAATTGAAATTATTGAAAGCGGTGAAAACAATGAATAAGCGAGAATATATTTATGGACGAAATTCAGTTTCAGAAGTTTTACAAAGTACGCGTAAAGTATATACGTTATACATTAATGAAACGATGAAAATACATGATGCGGCTGAGTTTACAGAACTTGCACGTCAAAAACAAGTTGTTGTACGTTCAGTGAAACGTCAAGAACTTGATCGCTTGGCTGAAGGAACACACCAAGGAGTAGTGGCAGAAGTTGAGGCGTATAAATACGCAAAATTAGAAGATTTATTTGCGGATGCACATGCGCGAAATGAACAGCCATTTTTCGTGTTATTAGACGGATTAGAAGACTCACGTAATCTTGGGGCGATTATGCGAACAGTTGATGCAATTGGCGCTCATGGGATTATTATTCCTAAACATCGAAGTGTTCATGTCAATACGGCAGCAATGAAAACAGCTACGGGAGCGGCAGAGCACGTTAAAGTTGTGCAAGTTACAAACTTAGTCAAAACAATGAAGCAATTAAAAAAAGAAGGAATGTGGTTTGTTGCAACAGATGCGCATGCAAAGAGCGATTATCGTGAGGAACGTTACGATATGCCAACATGTTTAGTGATTGGAAGTGAAGGAGCTGGGATTTCTCGTCTTGTCCTTGAAGAAAGTGATTTGCTTGTGAAAATGCCGATGGTCGGACATGTTAACTCACTGAACGCTTCGGTTGCAGCGGCACTATTAATGTATGAAGTATACAATCAACGTAATCCAATTAGTAAAAAATAAATAATTCCTAGGGGGAACATACGATGCAAAAAGTGAATTATAATGAATTATTTTATTTAGCGAATGATGGAAATGAATTTGCCTATAATGAACTAGTTGAAACTTATATTCAGAATTATAAAAACTTTTTTTATAATGAGTATGCAAAAAATATGGATTATGATAATTTTTACTCAACGATGTATTTTGCTGTTTCCGAAGGTATTGCGGGGTATGATCCTTACGGCGGAGCAAGTATACAGACATATTTACAATCTTGCGTTCGTAATAAGTTAATTACGAATAATAAAAACGAACAAAAAAGAGTTAAAACAGTGTATTTAGAACCTGAAATTTTAGGGATTACTCAGCATCAACAAGCACCAACTAAATCGATAGGTGATGTTTGTTTCAAAGCCGAGTATCGAGAATTTGTCGAGAGCTTAACGGCAGAACAAAAACTTGTGTTTGAAGAGAAACTAGCTGGAAAATCAGCTCGTCTAATTGCAGAAGAACAGAAAATGTCGAGAAGTAAGCTTCGTCAAATTGAAGAAAAATTAAAAACAAAAGCAAAAATCTACGGACTCATTGAAAAATCTTGCTAGTTATGGTAAATTAGTGAAGGAAGTCCGCAAAGGTTTGTTTTACAAACACGGGCTCTTTTATTTAGCGTGAAATAATCACGAACTAAAGTAGGTGAGAAAAATGGCTAACAATAAAGTAACACTAGTTTGCACAGAATGTTTGAGTCGTAACTATTCAACACCAAAGAATAAGCAAACAAATACAGAGCGTTTAGAAATGAAAAAATTCTGCCGTCGCTGTGGAAAGCATACATTACATAAAGAAACAAAATAAGTACAACTAGAAAAAGAGGAAAGCATAATGACTAAAACTAAAAAAGAGAGCTTTTTAGCAGGGGTTAATAAAGAAATCAAAAAAGTAAAATGGCCAACTGGGAAAGAAATGTTAAGTCAAACAGGTACGGTAATTGGCTTTGTATTATTTCTAATGGCATTTTTCTTAGTAGTTGATTCAATTATTTCAATGGGAATTAATTTATTTATCAACTAATAGCAAACGGAGGCAAAAGACATGGCTGAATTTAAAGGTATGGAAGATTTATATAATCAACCAAACTGGTATGTTGTCAATACATACTCAGGTTATGAAAATAAAGTAAAAACAAACTTGGAAAAACGTATTGAAACAATGAACATGGAAGAACAAATTTTCCGTGTAATTGTACCAACTGAAATCGAAGTTGAAATCAAAGATCGTAAACGTAAAGAACGTGAAAAGAAAACTTTCCCAGGTTACGTATTAGTTGAAATGATTATGACTGATGATGCTTGGTTTGTTGTCCGTAATACACCAGGTGTAACAGGATTTATTGGTTCACATGGTCAAGGGGCAAAACCAATTCCAATGATGCCGGAAGAAGTTGCACCGTTATTACATTTAACACAACAAGTAACAAGTGTTGAGCTTGATTATGAAGTAGATGAACTTGTTCAAATCATGGAAGGACCATTTGTTGAGCAAGTTGGTCGCGTTAAAGCGATTGATATGGCAACAGAAAAAGTAACGGTTGAAGTAACTTTATTTGGTCGTGAAACTGCCGTTGAACTTGACTTTACCGATGTTCAAAAAGAAATCTAATCTATATTTACATTTTTCTAATCGAAAAAGAGATTGCTTAAATTAGAAATTTTTGTTAGAATAAGTCGTGGCTATTTTAGTGATAGCTCAACAGATAGGCACTTGCAAAGTTGCAAGTCGTTTATAACAGTGGGAGGGTGAAACCTTAAACACCCACTACAACCACAACGAAATAAGAGGAGGTGTGTTTCGTGGCTAAAAAGGTAAAACGAGTTATTAAATTACAACTCCAAGCTGGAAAAGCAACTCCGGCTCCACCGGTAGGAACAGCTTTAGGACCAGTAGGAATTAATATTCAAGAATTCTGCTCACAGTACAACGAAAAAACACGTGAAAACATGGGAATGGTAGTACCAGCAGAAATTACTGTTTATGAGGACCGTTCATTTACATTTGTAACTAAAACGCCACCAGCGTCACGCTTATTATTAAAAGCAGCTGGAATTGCGTCAGGTTCTGCAAATGCAAAAACGACAAAAGTAGCAACAATTACACGTGAACAATTACGTGAAATTGCTGAAATCAAAATGCCTGATTTAAATGCGAACGATGTTGAAGCAGCGATGAATATCGTAGCTGGAACAGCGAAAAACATGGGTATCCTTATTGCTGAATAGTAATTAGGATGTTAATGCTAAGGTAAGTAAAAAGCGGTGATTTCAAATTGCCGCTTGTTATTTATCAATCGGCTTTAAACAAAAATTAAGTTGAACAGGTAACTGTTTCACTTAATTGTGGGAGGATTTACTTCCGCCACTACCACAAAGGAGGATAAAAAAATGGCTAAGAAAAGTAAAAAATATGTTGAAGCTGCTAAATTAGTAGACGCAACTGTAGCTTATAATGTAACTGAAGCTATCGAATTAGCGAAAAAAATGCATACAGCTAAATTTGACGCTTCTTTAGATGTTGCCTTCCGTTTAGGAGTTGATCCTCGTCAAGCAGATCAACAAATCCGTGGAGCAGTAGTTCTACCAAACGGAACAGGTAAAACTGCACGTATCGCTGTGTTCGCACGCGGTGAGCGCGCAAAAGAAGCTGAAGCAGCTGGAGCTGACTTCGTTGGGGATATCGATCTTGTACAAAAAGTACAACAAGGTTGGTTAGACTTCGATGTAGCAGTAGCGACACCTGATATGATGGCTGAAGTTGGAAAATTAGGTCGTGTTTTAGGACCACGTGGTTTAATGCCAAACCCTAAAACAGGAACTGTTACTATGGATGTAACAAAAGCAATCAACGAAATCAAAGCTGGTAAAGTAGAATACCGCGTTGACAAAGTTGGTAACATCCATGTTCCAATCGGACGTGTATCGTTTGATACTGAGAAATTAGTAGAAAACTTCAACACTATTTATAATACATTACTTCGCGCGAAACCATCAGCGGCTAAAGGAACATACATGAAAAATGTAGCTGTTTCAACAACAATGGGTCCTGGTGTTCGTGTAACTGTTGAGAAGTAATTCTTGACATTAGGTGAATAACCTGATATAATCCATAAAGTATATTATGTTCATACCGTAGACAGCAGGTGCATCTGCATAAATCCTGCCTAGGTGTAAGAATAACTTTCTTTACAGAAACGTTAATCCCTTGCGCCTTCGGGTGCAAGGGTTTTTATATGAGTCGACTGACTTGGTATGACATATAACTAATATTATACTGAGGAGGTGCAATCATGGCAAACATTTCGATTATCGAACAAAAACAACAATTAGTGAATGAGGTTGCTGCAAAAATGCAAGCAAGCCAATCAACAATCGTTGTTGACTACCGTGGATTAACAGTAACTGAATTGACAGAATTACGTCGCGAATTACGTGCAGCAGGTGTTGAGTTTAAAGTTTACAAAAACAACCTTGTACGTCGTGCAGCGACTGAATTAGGACATGACGGATTACTTGATGCTTTAACTGGACCAAACGCAATCGCCTTCAGTAATGAAGATGTTGTTGCTCCAGCGAAAATCTTAGCTGATTTCGCGAAAAAGCATGAAGCGTTAGAAATCAAATCAGGGATCATTGAAGGAAAAGTGGCAGAATTAGCGACAATTCAAGAATTAGCAGCGTTACCAAACCGTGATGGTATGTTATCAATGTTACTTTCTGTTTTACAAGCGCCAATTCGCAATATGGCATTAGTAGCTAAAGCGATCGCTGAACAAAAAGAATCAGGTGCAGAAACAACTGTAGAAGCAACTGAAGAAGCTGCTGCTGAATAATTTTCAGTAAGTAGACAACAAAAAACAAATTCCAATTAGGAGGATATTAACATGGCATTCAATAAAGAAAATTTCATTGAAGAATTAAAAACAATGACTGTTTTAGAATTAAACGACTTAGTTAAAGCTATCGAAGAAGAATTCGGTGTAACTGCAGCAGCTCCTGTAGCTGCAGCTGGAGCGGCTGTAGAAGCTGCTGGACCAACTGAAGTATCAGTAATCTTAACAGGTGCTGGAGCTTCAAAAATCGGAGTTATCAAAATCGTTCGTGAATTAACTGGATTAGGATTAAAAGAAGCGAAAGCTTTAGTTGATGCTACACCATCACCAATCAAAGAAAACGTAACTCCTGAAGAAGCTGAAACATTAAAAGCTAAATTAGAAGAAGCTGGAGCATCTGTAGAAGTTAAATAATCAACTTCTTACATTGCTTTAAGAAAAAACCACTTGCCTAGCAAGTGGTTTTTTTATATTATTGTAAAGTATCATCATAAAGTGGTAGACTTTTATTTTTTTCATGGTATAGAAAAAAATAAAAACGAAAGGTGCGAGCAAATGACGACACATTATTATACGAATAATTTAGATGCTGATTCAAAACCGAAAAACATTTCCGTAACGGTTGCTGGACAGCATTTTTCTTTTCAAACGGATATCGGTGTTTTTTCTAAAGGTGGTCTTGATTTTGGGACTAAAACGTTATTAGAAGCACTGGATTTGAACGGAAAAACAGGGAAAATCCTTGATGTTGGTTGTGGCTATGGGCCAATTGCGATTTATGTCGCTAAAACATATGGGTTAACGGTCGATATGGTTGATGTCAATGAACGGTCACTTGGATTAGCGAAGTTGAATGCTGAAAAACATGGTGTTTCTACGCAAGTGAATGGTTTTGTTAGTCATTGCCTTGATCAAGTTGTTGATCAGTATGAAGTGGTTATTACGAATCCACCGATTCGTGCTGGAAAGCAGGTTGTTTTTCAAATTTATGAACAAAGTTATCAACACTTACAAGATGGTGGGGAACTTTGGGTAGTAATCCAAAAGAAACAAGGTGCAGCATCGACGGTTAAAAAGCTGGAAACAATGTTTTCGGCAGTTGAAATTGTTGCTAAGGAAAAGGGTTATCTCATTATCAAAGCTGAAAAATAAGCTTGACTTTTAGTTTGGAATTTGATAGTATAGTATAATGCCTATGTGCTGATTTTTTGACCCTTTTTTGGTGTTCAAAAAAATAAAAAAAGACTTAAAAAGACTATTTAAAAAGGAGAGTGAGTCTCTTGGTTGGTCGTGTTTTGAAATTTGGACAAAGAGAACGTCGCGATTTTTCGCGTATTCAGTCATCACTAGAATTACCAAATTTAATTGAAATCCAAAAGGATTCGTTTGATTGGTTTGTGACAGATGGAGTTAAAGAATTATTTGATGATATTTTTCCTATCGAAGGTTTCCAAGGAAATCAACGATTAGAAGCAAATTTACGTTTAGAATATGTAAGTCATAGTTGGGGACAACCTAAGTATGAATTAAATGCAGCAAAAGAACACGATGTGAACTATTCACGTCCATTACGTGCTGTTTTACGCTTGTATAATAATGAAACTGGTGAAGTAAAAGAGCAAGAAGTATTTATGGGTGATATTCCTTTAATGACTGATGCTGGTACTTTCATCATCAATGGTGCGGAACGCGTTGTAGTTTCACAGCTTGTTCGTTCACCTGGAGTTTATTTAGCGGCAACGTTAGATAAAAGTGGAAAACGCGGACTAGGTGCAACGGTTATTCCAAACCGTGGTGCGTGGTTAGAGTATGAAACTGATATCAAAGATATTACACACGTTCGAATTGACCGTACGCGTAAATTACCATTAACAGTGTTATTACGTGCTTTAGGTTTAAGTTCTGACATTCAAATTTTAGATTTATTTGGTGACAACACTTTCTTATTGAATACACTTGAGAAAGATCAAAATGAAACACCAGAAGGAATTTCAGGAACAGAAAACGCCTTGTTACAAATTTACGAGCGTTTACGTCCTGGTGAGCCTGCGACAATTGACGGAGCAACGAACCTTTTCATTTCACGCTTCTTCGATGACAAACGCTATGATTTAGCACGTGTTGGTCGTTATAAATTCAACAAAAAATTAAATGTACTAGAACGTTTAGACAATCGTGTCTTAGCAGAAGCAATTATTAGTGCAGATGGAGAAGTATTAGCAGAAGCTGGTACACGCTTAAACCGTCGCTTAATTGAGCAACTGCGCCCAGAGTTTGAAGCTGGTGCCAACGTGCAAACAGTAATGACAAATGACATTGATGGTCGTATGACTGAGGTTCAAGTTGTTAAAGTCTATGCTGATGACAAACAAGAACGCGTTGTCAACGTTATGGGTAACTACAATGTAACTGAACACTATATTACAATTAGTGATATTTTAGCATCTGTAAGTTATTTCTTTAACTTATTAGATGGTGTTGGGACATATGATGATATTGATCATCTTGGAAACCGTCGTATTCGTTCAGTTGGTGAGTTATTACAAAACCAATTCCGTATCGGATTAACGCGTATGGAACGTGTTGTTCGTGAACGTATGTCAATTCAAGAAACTGAAGGGTTAACACCACAAAGTTTAATTAATGTCCGTCCAGTTGTAGCGGTAATTAAAGAGTTCTTCGGAAGTTCACAGTTATCACAGTTCATGGATCAAACCAATCCATTAGCTGAGTTAACGCATAAACGTCGTCTTTCAGCACTTGGTCCTGGTGGATTAACGCGTGAGCGTGCCGGAATGGAAGTACGTGACGTTCACTACTCTCACTACGGTCGTATGTGTCCAATCGAAACGCCTGAGGGACCGAATATCGGTTTAATTAATACACTTTCAACATTTGCACGATTAAATGAGTATGGATTCATTCAAACACCATACCGTAAAATTAATCACGTTACATTAGAAGATGGATCAACACAAGCTTATGTGACTGATGAAGTTATCTATGTAACTGCCGATGAAGAAGATCACTATATTGTTGCCCAAGCCAATATGCCAAAAGATCATACTACTGGTTTAATTGATCCAACAATTAAAGAGTGGGCTGGTCGTCACCGTGGAAAAAATGATAACTACTTAATTAAAGATTTTGATTTAGTAGATGTATCACCGAAACAAATCGTATCGGTAGCCACAGCTTGTATCCCGTTCCTTGAGCATGATGATGCCAACCGTGCACTTATGGGTGCCAACATGCAACGTCAAGCGGTGCCATTATTAGTGCCGGAAGCAGCGTATGTTGGAACAGGAATGGAACATGTTGCAGCACGTGATAGTGGTGTTGCTGTTTTAGCACATACAGCTGGAACGGTTGAATATGTTGATGCACGCCAAATTAAAATTCGTAACAATGCAGGTCATTTAGATGTGTATCCGTTATCGAAATTTGAGCGTTCAAATCAAGGTGCTTGTTATAACCACCGTCCAATCATTCACTTAGGTGATGAAGTTGAAGCTCGTCAAATTATTGCCGATGGTTCATCAATGGATGAGGGTGAAATGGCCTTAGGTCGTAACGTTGTCGTTGCCTTCATGACATGGAATGGTTACAACTATGAGGATGCTATCATCATGAGTGAACGTCTTGTTAAAGATGATGTGTATACATCAGTTCACATTGAAGAGTATGAAATTGAGTGTCGTGATACAAAATTAGGACCTGAAGAAATTACTCGCGATATTCCTAACGTTGGAGAAGTTACACGTAAAGACCTAGATGATCGTGGAATTATTCGTATCGGTGCTGAAGTGAAGGCTGGAGATATTCTAGTTGGAAAAGTAACACCAAAAGGTGTAACTGAATTATCACCTGAAGAACGTTTATTACATGCAATCTTTGGTGAAAAAGCACGTGAAGTTCGCGATACGTCATTACATGTGCCACATGGTGGAGATGGAATTATTCTTGATGTGAAACGCTTCACACGAGAAAATGGTGACGAATTAAGCCCAGGAGTAAACGAAGTTGTACGAGTTTATATCGTTCAAAAACGTAAAATCTCTGAAGGTGATAAAATGGCAGGACGTCACGGAAATAAAGGGGTTATCTCTCGAATCTTACCGGTTGAAGATATGCCTTATTTACCAGATGGAACGCCAGTTGATATCATGTTAAACCCACTTGGGGTACCTTCACGTATGAATATTGGACAAATTCTTGAAATCCACTTAGGAATGGCAGCTCGCCGTCTCGTACTTGCTGGAAAACAAGGTCATGTTGCCACATCTGTTTTCGATGGATGTAAGCAAGAAGATTTAGAAGCAATGATGGCTGAAGCTGGTATGGATCATGATGGAAAAACAGAATTATACGATGGACGTACTGGGGAGTTATTCGATAACCGCGTGTCAGTTGGAGTCATGTATATGATTAAATTAGCCCACATGGTTGACGATAAACTTCATGCACGTTCAAATGGACCATACTCACTTGTTACGCAACAACCACTTGGAGGGAAAGCTCAATTTGGTGGACAACGTTTCGGAGAGATGGAAGTTTGGGCACTTGAAGCATATGGTGCTGCAAATACATTACGTGAAATCTTAACGATTAAATCGGATGATGTTATGGGTCGTGGAAAAACATATGAAGCGATCGTTAAAGGAAAACCAATTCCAAAACCTGGTGTTCCGGAGTCATTCCGCGTATTAATTAAAGAATTACAGTCATTAGGAATTAATGTCCGTATTTATGATAATGAAGATGAAGTAATTGATATTTCTGAATCAGAAGAAGAATAATTTGAGAATTGGGGGTCCGAGCCTTGAAAGAGTTTGCTTATATGAAAATTGGCTTAGCCTCTCCTGAAATGATCCTTGGTTGGTCATTCGGAGAAGTTAAAAAACCCGAAACAATAAATTACCGTACCTTAAAACCAGAACGTGATGGACTATTTTGCGAACGCATCTTTGGTCCTTCTCGTGACTGGGAATGCCACTGTGGAAAATACAAACGTATTCGCCATAAAGGAATCGTATGTGAGCGCTGTGGTGTTGAAGTAACAAAGTCAAACGTTCGTCGTGAACGTATGGGACATATTGAGCTTGCAGCACCAGTATCACATATTTGGTATTTTAAAGGCATTCCAAACCGTATGGGATTATTACTAGATATGACACCAAAAGAGCTTGAAGAAGTTATTTACTTTGTTAAGTATGTTGTCACACAAGTAACACCGGATACGGATGCAGCACGCCACATTCAATTAAAACAAGTTATGAACGAAAATGAATATCGTACAAATGTTATGCATTTTGGAGGAGACTTCAGAGCTGCTATGGGTGCGGAAGCAATTAAGGCATTACTTGAAAGCGTTGATTTAGATAGTGAAGCTGATTACCTACGTGAAGAATTAAAAACAGCACAAGGACAAAAACGTGCACGTGTGATTAAACGTTTAGAAGTAGTTGAAGCATTCCGTCAATCAGGAAATAATCCTGAGTGGATGATTATGGATATTCTTCCGGTTATT
Source organism: Culicoidibacterales bacterium (assembly GCA_051660865.1). Classification (GTDB taxonomy): domain Bacteria; phylum Bacillota_I; class Bacilli_A; order Culicoidibacterales; family ZOR0006; genus ZOR0006. The sequence goes on from JBOFQK010000135.1 coordinate 32,193, forward strand.
CCACCGAACATTCGTCCAATGGTTGAGCTAGATGGAGGTCGTTTTGCGACTTCAGATTTAAATGATTTATACCGTCGTGTAATTAACCGTAATAACCGTCTAAAAAAACTACTTGAATTAAATGCACCGGGAATCATTGTACAAAATGAGAAACGTATGCTTCAAGAAGCAGTGGATGCTTTAATTGACAACGGTCGTCGCGGTCGTCCAGTAACTGGACCAGGTAACCGTCCATTAAAATCACTTTCACATATGTTGAAAGGGAAACAAGGGCGTTTCCGTCAAAACTTACTTGGAAAACGTGTTGACTACTCAGGACGTTCAGTAATCGTTGTCGGTCCAACATTGAAAATTTATCAATGTGGATTACCAAAAGAAATGGCACTTGAGTTATTTAAACCATTTGTAATTCACGAATTAGTGAAACGTGAAATGGCACAAAATATCAAAATGGCGAAGAAAATGATTGAGCAACATAACGTTTCGGTTTATCCAGTGTTAGAAGAAGTTGTTCAAGGACACCCGGTTTTACTAAACCGTGCACCAACGCTTCACCGTTTAGGGATTCAAGCCTTTGAACCACGTTTAGTGGAAGGGAAAGCAATTCGCTTACATCCACTTGTTACAACGGCCTTCAATGCCGATTTCGATGGTGACCAAATGGCCGTTCACGTTCCATTAAGCCAAGAAGCACAAGCGGAAGCACGTGTTTTAATGTTAGCAGCAAACAACATCCTTAACCCGAAAGATGGAAAACCAGTAGTTACACCATCTCAGGATATGGTATTAGGAAACTATTACTTAACAATGGAAAATATAGGTGCTACAGGTGAAGGTTCAATTTTCTCAAGCTTTAACGAAGCAATGATTGCATATCAAACAGGTGAAGTTTCATTACATAGCCGTATTGCAATTAAGGCTGAAGCATTGAAAAATAAAACATTTACTTTAACACAACAAAATCAGTATTTAATTACGACAGTAGGAAAACTTGTGTTCAATGAAATCATGCCACCAAGTTTCCCATACGTAAATAGTCCGAAAGAAACTGATGAAGATCAAACACCTGATTATCACTTCGCTGATATGGGAGCAAATCTCCTGGAAGATATTCAAGCGCGTCCAGAAATTTTACCATTTAAAAAAGGAGCTTTAGGAGCACTAATCGCTCGCGTCTTCAAAGTATACCGTACGACTGAAACTGCGAAAATGTTAGATGCAATGAAAGATCTTGGATTTAAATATTCAACAATTGCTGGTATGACTGTAGCTGCAGCTGACGTAGTAACGTTAGATGATAAGAAAAACGAACTTGTTTTTGAAGCACAGAAAAAAGTTGATAAAATTGAAAAATTATTTGCACGTGGATTAATGACTGATGACGAACGTCACCAACAAGTTATTAAAGTTTGGGCAGATGTTAAAGATGGAAAAGGTGGATTAGCCGATCTTTTAATGGAAGAGCTAGAAACAAAACATCAACGTAACCCAATTTTCATGATGCAAGATTCAGGAGCCCGTGGTAATAAGTCAAACTTTACGCAACTTGCTGGTATGCGTGGATTAATGGCCAATCCAAAGGGTGAGACTATCGAGTTACCAATCAAATCTTCATTCCGTGAAGGTTTAACCGTGTTAGAGTACTTCATCTCTACCCATGGTGCCCGTAAAGGTCTTGCCGATACTGCCTTAAAAACAGCCGATTCTGGTTATTTAACACGTCGTTTAGTTGACGTTTCACAAGATGTTATCATTCGTGAGCATGATTGTCGAACAGATAAAGGATTAGCGGTTCGCACATTACAAGAAGGTCGCGAAAAAATCGAAGAGTTACATGATCGTATTATTGGTCGTTACGCTCAAAAAACAGTATTACATCCAGAAACACAAGCGGTTATCGTTGGTCGTGGGGAATTAATCACTGATGAATTAGCGCAACAGATTATTGATGCAGGAATCGAAGAAGTTGAAATTCGTTCAGCATTAACATGTAATACGCGTCACGGAATTTGTCAAAAGTGTTATGGACGTAGTCTTGCGACTGGAAACTCAGTTGAAATTGGTGAAGCTGTCGGAGTTATGGCTGCACAATCAATCGGAGAGCCAGGAACACAGTTAACGATGCGTACCTTCCATACCGGAGGGGTAGCCGGAGGCGATATCACCCAAGGTTTACCTCGTATCCAAGAGTTGTTTGAAGCACGTAATCCAAAAGGAAAAGCGTTGTTATCACAAATCAATGGTACAGTTGTCGCTATTGATCAAACAAAAGAACGTCCAGAAATTACTGTTAAAAATGAATATGAGACAGTAGAATACCAAGCGGCATATAATGCCCGCGTAAAAGTTGTAGTTGGCGAAAGTGTTAAAACTGGTCAACGCTTAACTGAAGGGGCAATGGATCCAAAAGAACTATTATCACTTGGTGGTGTTGAAGCCGTACAATCGTATATCATTATGGAAGTTCAAAAAGTATACCGTCTACAAGGGGTAGAAATCGAAGATAAGCATATCGAAGTTATCGTTCGTCAAATGTTACGTAAAGTCCGCATCGTTGATGCTGGAGATACAACAACACTCCCTGGTGTCCTTTTAGATCACCAAGATTATACAGGATTGAATAATGATGTTATTTTAAGTGCGCGCCGACCAGCAGTAGCTCGTCCAGTATTACTTGGAATTACAAAAGCGTCAATCGAAACAAATTCATTCTTGTCAGCTGCATCGTTCCAGGAAACAACGCGAGTGTTAACTGATGCTGCAGTTAAAGGAAAAACAGATCACTTACTTGGATTAAAAGAAAATGTTATCATCGGTAACTTAATCCCTGCAGGTACTGGATTTACTAAATATCAAGGAATTGAAGTTACAGACGGAAATGAAGCAGATGAGCTTGAGATTTTCGAATCAACAGAACAAAGCGAATTTGAAAATACGGAAGTATATCAATTCGAAGAAACTGAATCATTCCATGAAGTCACAGACGACAATGAAATGTATTAAACAAACTTTAATATAACTTCGTTGACACGACTGATGCCATATGTTATTATAGCTAAGGCATATCTTAGAAATGTAATTTTGGGCACAGCGTTCCCAGAACGCTGTCCCATTTGTTTTTACCCATGATTGAAACACCTGGTGGTGTGGGTCTAAGGTATAAGCGTTAAGATATAAGATGTCAGTTTTGTTTACGAGAGGAGGAAAAACAATGCCTACTATTAACCAATTAGTTCGCAAAGGACGCGAATCTAAAGTTACTAAGTCAAAATCTCCAGCATTAAATGTTGGATTAAACAGCTTAAAGAAAAAACAAACGGATACTAAATCACCACAAAAACGTGGGGTTTGTACTCGTGTTGGAACAATGACTCCAAAGAAACCGAACTCGGCTTTACGTAAGTATGCACGTGTTCGTTTAACAAATGGTATCGAGGTTACAGCGTATATTCCAGGTGAAGGACACAACTTGCAAGAGCATAGTGTTGTATTAATCCGTGGAGGACGTGTAAAGGATTTACCTGGAGTTCGTTACCGTATTATTCGTGGTGCGCTTGATACTGCCGGTGTTAACAACCGTCGTCAATCACGTTCACGTTATGGAGCGAAACGCCCTAAAAACTAATTTTAATTACCAATGTTTAGATTATGCAATTGCATAAATCATAAATAAGAAATGGAAGGAGGAAATTTCTATGCCACGTAAAGGTTCAGTTGCTAAACGTGATGTTTTAGCAGATCCAATTTACAACTCAAAATTAGTTACGCGTTTAATTAACCGTTTAATGTTAGACGGTAAACGCGGAACAGCGCAAAATATTCTTTATGGAGCGTTTGAATTAGTTCAAGAAAAAACTGGTCAAGAGCCATTAGCAGTTTTCGAACAAGCGTTAGAAAACATCATGCCAGTTTTAGAAGTAAAATCACGCCGTGTTGGTGGAGCTAACTATCAAGTACCAGTTGAAGTTAGTCCAGAACGTCGTGTTACGTTAGCATTACGTTGGTTAGTAGCTAATAGCCGTAAGCGCAATGACAAGTCAATGCGTTTACGTTTAGCAAACGAAATCATCGATGCTTCAAACGGAACAGGAGCTTCAGTTAAAAAACGTGAGGACACTCACAAAATGGCAGAAGCAAATAAAGCATTTGCTCACTACCGCTGGTAAGATTATAACGGTTGTAAAACTGTTATTTAATTACAAACCCAAAAAATTGATAGCTGAATTCAATCGATTCGCTACTACATAGAAGAAACAGAGCACGAGAAGAGATTTATTTCTAAGCCAACTCCGATTTTATCGGAGAAAGCCCGTGCTCGTTTCAGTATATGTAGCAAAAATTCTAACCGAGAGGGGTTATTCAAATGTCACGTAAGTTTCCTTTAGAAAAAACACGTAATATCGGGATCATGGCACATATCGATGCTGGGAAAACGACTACTACAGAACGTATCCTGTACTATACAGGAGTTAACCACAAAATTGGAGAAGTTCACGATGGTGGAGCTACAATGGACTGGATGGCTCAAGAACAAGAGCGTGGAATCACAATCACTTCTGCAGCAACAACAGCTGAATGGAATGGTTACCGCGTAAACATTATCGATACACCAGGTCACGTCGACTTCACAATTGAAGTTGAACGTTCTTTACGTGTATTAGATGGTGCAGTAACTGTACTTGATGCAAAAAATGGTGTACAACCACAAACTGAAACAGTTTGGCGTCAAGCAACTCGTTACGGAGTACCACGTATTGTATTCGTAAACAAAATGGACTCAACAGGAGCTGACTTCGTAAAAGCAGCAGCAACTTTAAAAGACCGTTTACGTGCACAAGCTGCTCTTATTCAATTAAACATTGGTGCTGAAGATCAATTCGACGGAATCATTGATTTAATCGAAATGAAAGCGCACATGTACAAAAATGATTTAGGTACTGATATTGAAGTAACTGAAATTCCAGCTGATTATTTAGATGAAGCAGAAGCTTTACGTGAAGAATTAGTAGAAACAGTAGCAAACTTCAATGAAGACTTAATGATGAAATACTTAGAGGGTGAAGAAATTACAATCCCTGAGTTAAAAGAAGGAATTCGTTTAGCAACTTTAACTGCTGAATTCTACCCAGTTTTATGTGGTTCTGCATATAAAAACAAAGGTGTTCAGTTAATGTTAGATGCTGTTATCGACTACTTACCAGCTCCAGTTGATGTACCTGCTATTAAGGGTGTATTAGAAGATGGAAGCGAAGTAGAACGTTTATCTTCTGATGCTGAGCCATTCTCATCATTAGCATTCAAAATCATGACTGACCCATATGTTGGGAAATTAACGTTCTTCCGTGTTTACGCTGGAACATTAGATGCAGGTTCATATGTATTAAATGCGACTAAAGGTAAGCGTGAGCGTATCGGACGTATTTTACAAATGCATGCAAATAGTCGTGAAGAAATCGCTAAAGTTTACGCTGGTGATATCGCTGCGGCTGTTGGGTTAAAAGATACAACGACTGGGGACACTTTATGTGATGAAAAACACCCAATCATTCTTGAAACTATCAACTTCCCAGAACCAGTTATCTCTGTTGCGATTGAACCAAAATCAAAAGCTGACCAAGATAAAATGGGATTAGCACTTTCAAAATTAGCTGAAGAGGATCCATCATTCAAAGCATGGACTGACCAAGAAACTGGGCAAACAATCATCGCTGGTATGGGTGAATTACACTTAGACATCATCGTTGACCGTATGCGTCGTGAATTCAAGGTTGAAGCTAACGTTGGTGCTCCACAAGTATCTTACCGTGAAACATTCCGTCAATCTGCAGAGGTTGAAGGGAAATTCGTTCGTCAATCAGGTGGACGTGGACAATTCGGACACGTTTGGGTTAAATTCGAACCAGCTGCTGAGGGTGAAGGATTTACATTCGTTGATGGAGTTGTCGGTGGTACTGTACCTCGTGAATTCATTCCTTCAGTACAAAAAGGTATTGAAAACTCAATGGACAACGGTGTACTTGCAGGGTTCCCATTAGTTGATATCAAAGCGACATTATTCGATGGTTCATACCATGATGTCGATTCATCACAAATGGCATTCGAAGTTGCTGCTTCGATGGCATTAAAAGCTGCTGCTGCTAAATGTAAGGCTGTAATTTTAGAGCCTACAATGAAAGTAGAAGTAGAAATTCCAGAAGAGTACATGGGAGATGTAATGGGAGACATTACTTCACGTCGTGGTAACTTAGAAGGAATGGAGAACCGTAATGGTGCTCAAATCATCAATGCGATGGTTCCACTTTCTGAAATGTTCGGATATGCAACATCATTACGTTCTATGACTCAAGGTCGTGGAACATACACAATGGTATTCGATCACTATCAAGAAGTACCTAAGAGCATTGCTGAAGAAGTAATCAAAAAAGCTCAAGGAAAATAATTCTTAAGCCTTTAAAATGACTACTTTGCAAGTAATCAATCAAAATTCGGAAAATACATATTGTATTTTCCGAATTTATGATATAAAATCTATATGATAGTTTAATTTTTACAAAATCCAAGGAGGAATTTCACAATGGCAAAGCAAAAATTTGAACGTTCTAAACCACACGTTAACATTGGAACAATCGGTCACGTTGACCACGGTAAAACTACTTTAACAGCTGCAATTTCAACTGTTTTAGCAAAACAAAATGGTGGACAAGCTATGGCTTACGACCAAATCGATGGTGCTCCAGAAGAGCGCGAGCGTGGAATCACAATCAACACTGCACACGTTGAGTATGAAACTGCAACTCGTCACTACGCACACGTAGACTGCCCAGGACATGCCGATTATGTTAAAAACATGATCACTGGTGCTGCTCAAATGGACGGTGCTATCTTAGTTATCGCTGCAACTGACGGACCAATGGCACAAACTCGTGAGCATATCTTATTATCTCGCCAAGTAGGTGTTCCATACATCGTTGTATTCTTAAACAAAGTTGACATGGTTGACGATGAAGAATTATTAGAGTTAGTTGAAATGGAAGTTCGTGACTTATTATCAGAATACGATTTCCCAGGTGACGATACTCCAGTAATCAAAGGATCAGCATTAAAAGCATTACAAGGTGACGCTTCATACGAAGAAAAAATCTTAGAATTAATGGCTGCAGTTGATGAGTATATCCCAACTCCAGAACGCGATATCGACAAACCATTCTTAATGCCAGTTGAGGATGTATTCTCAATCACTGGACGTGGAACAGTTGCTACTGGTCGTATCGATCGTGGACGCTTAAATGTCAATGACAAAGTTGAATTAGTTGGTATTAACGAAACTCGCGAAACAGTAGTAACTGCTGTTGAGATGTTCCGTAAATTATTAGACTATGCAGATGCTGGAGAAAACATCGGAGCATTATTACGTGGTGTAACTCGTGAAGAAATCGAACGTGGTCAAGTATTAGCTAAACCAGGTTCAGTAACTCCACACACTAACGTAAAAGCACAAGTTTACGTATTATCAAAAGAAGAGGGTGGACGTCACACTCCATTCTTCTCTAACTACCGCCCACAATTCTACTTCCGTACTACGGATGTTACAGGTGTAATCCAGTTACCAGAAGGAACTGAAATGGTTATGCCAGGTGACCACGTAGAAATGACTGTAGAGTTAATCGCTCCAATCGCAATCGAAGAAGGAACTAAGTTCTCAATTCGTGAAGGTGGACGTACAGTAGGTGCTGGTTCAGTAACTGAAATCATTAAATAATTTTATTTAGTGAAAAAGAAAGAGAGACTTGGGTCTCTCTTTTTTATTGCAGAAATGACACACCCGAGAGCGTTGCTTTTAAACAATACTTAATAGTTGTCGAGTTGTTTCTTCATCTTGAAATCTGTATAATAAACAAGGTAAAGCAAGATGAATGAAGTTGTCACCAAGCTTTAGTTGGAAAAAAGCAATAAACTTTAAAAACAAAAAAAGTACTTGCCTTTTAAAATGTAAATCTGTATAATATAGAACAGTTGCTAAAAGAACTAAAAAAGGCTCGCTAAAATTTCCTGAATTTTTTTTGGAAAAGGCTTGAAATGATTTGGTAATTTTGGTAGAATATATTGGTATTACTACTTTGATGTGTAAGGTTGCTGACACACCCGGAAGAGTTGCTTATGCATCTCAGCCAGCCGGACGTCAGGTTAATTTATGCGGAGTAGGTCCATAATTTCGAAAGGAGGACAACAAAATGGCAAACAAAATTCGTATTCGTTTAAAAGCATATGATCACAAATTAATCGATCAATCAGCGGTGAAAATTGTTGAAGCTGCGAAGAAAACAGGTGCTGAGGTTGCAGGTCCAATCCCATTACCAGTTGAACGTAGTGTGTACACAATCATTCGTGCGGTGCACAAATACAAAGATTCACGCGAACAGTTCGAAATGCGTACTCATAAACGCTTAATCGACATTACTGGGTGGTCTCAAGAGACTGTAAGTGCGTTAGAAAACTTAAACTTACCAGCTGGTGTCGAAATCGACATTAAATTATAATTTGGAGGTGTAACTCATGGCAAAAGGAATCTTAGGTCGTAAAATCGGAATGACTCAAGTATTTACAGTTGAAGGTGAATTAGTACCAGTAACTGTAATCGAAGTCACTCCAAACGTTGTTTTACAAACAAAGACTATTGAATCTGATGGATACAACGCTGTTCAATTCGGATTCATGGACAAACCAGAACGTTTAGCAAACAAACCAGAAATGGGGATTGCTGCTAAAGCTGAAACTGCTCCTAAGCGCTTCATCCGTGAGATCCGCGATTTCGAAATTGCGGCTGAAGTCGGACAAGCGGTTACAGCAGCTGATGTTTTCACAGCAGGTGAAATTGTAGACGTAACTGGAACTTCAAAAGGTAAAGGTTTCCAAGGGGTTATTAAACGTCATGGACAATCACGCGGACCAATGGCTCATGGTTCTCGTTACCACCGTCGCCCAGGTTCAATGGGTGCGGTAGCAGCAAACCGTGTATTCAAAGGTAAAAAATTACCTGGACAAACTGGTAATGTACAAGTTACTGTACAAAACTTAGAAGTTGTCAAAATTGATACTGAAAACAATGTTATCTTAGTAAAAGGTAATGTTCCAGGATCAAAACGTTCATTAGTAACAATTAAATCAGCAGCGAAAACTACTAAAGTAAACGAAGCTAAAAACTTAGTAGATTACGCTAGCACTAACTAATTCGTAATTTGCGAAAGGAGGAACAAAGATGCCTACTGTAGCGTTATTCAACCAACAAGGTGTAAAATTAGAAGATATTCAATTAAATGCTGCTGTGTTCGGAGTGGAACCACACCAACAAGCAATGTTTGATGCAATTGTGATGCAACGTGCATCTTTACGCCAAGGAACACACTCTGTTAAAAACCGTTCAGCTGTTGCTGGTGGTGGACGCAAGCCTTGGAAACAAAAAGGAACTGGACGTGCTCGTCAAGGTTCTATCCGTGCCGCACAATGGCGTGGCGGTGGTGTAGTTTTCGGACCAACTCCACGTAGCTACTCTGTTGACATGAACAAGAAAGTTTATCGTTTAGCGTTAAAATCTGTTCTTGCGACAAAAGTAAACGAAGGAAAATTCATCGTTGTTGATGCATTATCATTCGAAAAACCACAAACTAAAGCAATGATCAATATGTTATCAGCATTCAATGTTGACCGTAAACCATTATTAATCACTGCTGAGTTAGATGTGAACGTTGCTTTATCAGCGCGTAACATTCCTAACGCTCAAACATTAACTGCAACTTCTGTAAGTGTATTAGAGATCGCTAACGCTGATACTGTAATCATCACTTTAGATGCTGTTAAACAATTAGAGGAGGTGCTTGCATAATGAAACACTATGCTGATATTATTAAGCGCCCAATCATCACAGAAAAAACTGCGATGATGTCTGCTGAACGTAAATTCGTTTTCGAAGTTGCTGCAGACGCTAACAAAACTGCTATCAAACAAGCGGTTGAAATTTTATTTGACGGAGTTAAAGTTGCTAACGTTAACACTATCAACTCGAAGCCAAAAGCACGTCGTGTTGGTCGTCACTTAGGAAAAACTGCTGCTGTCCGTAAAGCAATTATTACGTTAACAGCTGATAGCAAAGAAATCGAATTATTCTAGTTTACTAGAAAATATAAAATACGTTGAAGGAGGAACACCCCAATGGCGATTAAAATCTACAAATCGACTACTAACGGTCGTCGTAACATGTCTGTACTTGACTATAAAGCGGATATTACAACATCTACGCCTGAAAAATCGTTATTAGTGCCTTTAAAGAAAAATGGTGGGCGTAACAACCAAGGTAAAATTACCGTTCGTCACCAAGGTGGAGGACACAAACGCCAATACCGTATCATCGACTTCAAACGTAATAAAGATGTTGTACCTGCAAAAGTAGCAACGATCGAATACGATCCGAACCGCTCTGCAAACATCGCTTTATTACACTATGTAGATGGTGAAAAACGTTATATCATCGCTCCTAAAGGATTAAAAGTTGGTATGACTGTAGTATCAGGTCCAGAATCTGATATTAAAGTAGGAAATGCGTTACCATTAGCTAACATCCCTATGGGTACGTTAGTACACAATATTGAATTACACCCAGGAAAAGGTGGACAATTAGTTCGTTCTGCTGGTGCATCTGCACAAATCCTTGGTCGTGAAGGAAAATATGTCTTAGTTCGCTTAAAATCAGGTGAAGTACGTTACATCTTAGGAACTTGCCGTGCAACAATCGGTCAAGTTGGTAACGAATTCTATGAATTAGTGAACTCAGGTAAAGCTGGACGTAGCCGCTGGTTAGGTATTCGTCCAACAGTTCGTGGATCAGTAATGAACCCGAACGATCACCCACACGGTGGTGGTGAAGGTAAGTCTCCAATCGGACGTAAATCACCAGTTACACCATGGGGTAAACCAGCTCTTGGTTTAAAAACTCGCGACAAAAAGAAAAAATCGACGAAATTAATCGTTCGTGGTCGCAAACAAAAATAATTAACGTCGTAAAAAACGAAGGGAGGTCAATCAGATGGCTCGTAGCTTGAAAAAAGGACCATTCGTAGATGGACACTTAATGAAGAAAGTGGAAAAGTTAAACGCTGACGGACGTAAAGAAGTAATTCAAACGTGGTCACGTCGTTCTACAATTTTCCCACAGTTCGTAGGTCATACAATCGCCGTTCACAACGGTCGTGAACACATCCCTGTTTACGTTAACGAAGATATGGTAGGTCACAAATTGGGAGAATTCTCACCAACGCGTACATACCGTGGTCATGACGTAGACAAAAAAACAAAGAAAAAATAAGAATCTGTAGCTAGTTGAAGGGAGGACCTAAAATGCAAGCAGTAGCTCACGCACGTACAGTTCGTATCGCTCCTCGTAAAACACGTTTAGTTGTGGATTTAATCCGTGGTAAACAAGTTGGAGAAGCTTTCGCAATTTTAATGAACACGAACAAAGATGCTGTACAACCAGTACAAAAAGTTTTACGTTCAGCAATTGCAAATGCCGAGCATAACTACGAAATGAACGCTGAAAACTTATATGTAAAAGAAGTTTATGTTAACGAAGGACCAACTTTAAAACGTTTCCGTCCTCGTGCACAAGGTCGTGCATTTCAAATTCTAAAGCGCACAAGTCACATCACTGTGGTTGTAGCTGAAAAATAATTCAAGGACAAGGAGGGAATCATAGTGGGTCAAAAAGTAAGTCCAATTGGAATGCGTGTTGGTGTAATCCGTGATTGGGATTCACGCTGGTACGCAGACAAAGATTACGCAGATTTATTATTAGAAGACATTAAAGCACGTGAATTTTTACAAGATACATTAAAAGATGCATCTGTAAGCCGTGTAGAAATCGAACGTAAAGATTCTGTAGCAATGTACATTACGATTCACACTGCGAAGCCTGGTGTTGTTATCGGAAAAGGTGGAGCTGACATCGAAGCTCTACGTGCTAAGGTAGCAAAATTAGTTGGTCGCGATGTGTTTATTAACATTGCAGAAATTAAAAACCCTGATTTAGATGCTAAATTAGTAGCTGAATCAATTGCTCGTCAATTAGAGCGTCGTGTTTCATTCCGAATTGCACAAAAACGTACAATTCAACGTGTAATGCGCGCAGGAGCAAAAGGAATCAAAACAGCAGTAAGTGGTCGTTTAGGTGGAGCTGATATGGCTCGTACTGAAGGATATTCTGAAGGTAACGTACCTTTACAGACATTACGTGCTGATATTGATTACGCACACGAAGAAGCAGATACTACTTACGGAAAACTTGGAGTAAAAGTTTGGATCTACAAAGGTGAAGTACTTCCAACAAAAAATAACAAGTAATCCACGCTGCAAGGAAGGAGGAACTTGGATATGTTAATGCCAAAACGTACGAAATACCGTCGTCCTCATCGTGTAAAGTATGAAGGACACGCAAAAGGTGGTACTGAGATTGCCTTTGGTGAATTTGGACTTCAAGCACAAAGTGGTGCTTGGATCACAAACCGCCAAATTGAAGCTGCTCGTATCGCAATGACTCGTCACATGAAACGTGGTGGGAAAGTTTGGATCAAAATCTTCCCTCACATGGCGAAAACTGCTAAACCAATGGAAGTCCGCATGGGTTCTGGTAAAGGAGCACCTGACGGATGGGTAGCAGTAGTTAAAAAGGGACGTATTATGTTCGAAATTGCAGGAGTTTCTGAAGAAGTAGCTCGCGAAGCATTACGCTTAGCAAGCCACAAACTTCCGGTCAAATGCAAAATTGTAAAACGCGAAAATGGTGGTGATGAGTAATGAAAGCGAATGATATCCGTAATTTAAGCACTGCCGAAATTCAAGGAAAAGTCCAAGAATTAAAGGTTGAATTATTTAACTTACGTTTCCAGTTAGCTACAGGTCAATTGGAAAACACTTCACGCATCAAAGACGTTCGTAAAACTATTGCTCGTATGTTAACAATTTTACGTGAACGTGAATTAAACCAATAATCAAAATTATTGTGAGAGGAGGTTTCATAAATGGAACGTAATAACCGCAAAGTTTTAGTTGGGAAAGTTGTTTCTGACAAAATGGACAAGACAATTACTGTTTTAGTCGAAACTTACAAAAAACATCCTCTTTATGGAAAACGTGTTAAATATTCTAAAAAATATAAAACACATGATGAAGCAGGTGTCGCTAAAATGGGAGATAAAGTGCGCATTATGTCGACACGCCCATTATCAGCAACTAAACGCTACCGTTTAGTTGAAGTTGTTGAAAAAGCAGTTCAAATTTAATCGGTTGATAGAAAAAAAAAAATTACCAGCCGAAGGGAGGTAACTACGTATGGTTCAACAAGAATCACGCTTGAAAGTAGCAGATAACTCTGGAGCTAAAGAACTTTTAGTTATCCGTTGCTTAGGTGGATCAAAACGCAAATTCGCAAACATCGGTGATATCGTTGTTTGTTCTGTAAAGCAAGCTGCTCCTGGTGGAGTTGTGAAAAAAGGTGACGTAGTTAAAGCTGTTATCGTTCGTACGGTACGCGGAGCTCGTCGTAATGACGGTTCTTACATTAAGTTCGATGAAAATGCAGCAGTAATTATCAAAGACGATATGAGTCCACGTGGAACACGTATTTTCGGACCTGTCGCTCGTGAATTACGTGACAAAAACTTCATGAAAATCGTTTCATTAGCACCAGAAGTACTATAATTAAGTAAGCTAGCTAAGGAGGTGCAGACGCATGCATGTTAAAAAAGGTGATAAAATCCAAGTAATCGCAGGTAAAGACAAAGGGAAACAAGGTGTTGTAACATCTGTATTACCAAAGAAAAACCGTGTAATTATTGAAGGACTAAACATTGTTAAAAAACACCAAAAGCCAACGCAAGCTAATCCTGAAGGTGGTATTATCGAAATGGAAGCACCAATTCATGCTTCTAACGTGTTACCACTTGATCCAAAAACAGGAAAGCCTACACGTGTAGGATACCAAGTAATCGACGGAAATAAAGTTCGTGTTGCAAAAGTATCTGGCGAAGTTTTAGACAAATAAAATTAAAAAGAGTGAAAGGAGGTCTACTGTATGAACCGCCTGAAAGCGAAATATACAACTGAAATTGCAAAAGATCTTATGGAAAAATTCCAATATGAGTCGACAATGCAAGTACCTAAACTTGATAAAATTGTTGTAAATATGGGTGTTGGTGATGCTGTATCAAACTCAAAAGCACTAGACGCTGCTGTTGAGGATTTAACGATTATCACTGGACAAAAACCATTAATTACAAAAGCGAAAAAATCAATTGCTGGATTCCGTCTTCGTGAAGGAATGCCAATCGGTGCAAAAGTTACTTTACGTGGAGAACGTATGTATGAGTTCTTAGATAAATTAGTAACTATCTCATTACCACGCATGCGTGACTTCCGTGGTGTTTCTAAGACTGCGTTTGATGGACGTGGAAACTACACTTTAGGGGTTAAAGAACAATTAATCTTCCCTGAAATCGACTTCGACAAAGTTAGCAAAGTACGAGGAATGGATATCGTTATCGTAACAACTGCTAATACTGACGAAGAAGGGTTTGCACTCTTACAGTTATTAGGAATGCCTTTCCAAAAATAGTCAAAAAGGAGGCATAACCAAAGATGGCTAAGAAATCAATGATCGCGAAAGCGAAAAAGAAACAAAAATTCAAAGTTCGTGAATATACTCGTTGTGAAGTTTGTGGTCGTCCACATTCAGTACTTCGTAAATTCAAAATGTGCCGTATTTGCTTCCGTGAATACGCATATAAAGGACAAATTCCAGGTGTAACTAAAGCAAGCTGGTAATTTTATAGAGACTTTATTTCTGAAGGGAGGAAAATGTCATGGTCATGACTGATCCAATTGCAGATATGTTAACTCGTATCCGTAACGCTAACCAAATGCGTCATGAGTCTGTTGATGTTCCAAAATCACGTATCAAAGCTGATATCGCTGAAATTTTAAAAGCAGAAGGTTTTGTACGCGATGTAGAATACATCGAAGACGGTAAACAAGGCGTTATTCGTCTCCAATTAAAATATGGACGCAATAACGAACGTGTTGTCAGTGGATTAAAACGTATCTCGAAACCGGGATTACGTGTTTATGCTAAAGCTGACGAAGTACCACGTGTATTAAATGGTTTAGGTATTGCAATTATTTCAACTTCACAAGGTCTTATGGCTGATAAAGTTGCTCGTAAGCAACAAATCGGTGGAGAAGTAATCGCGTATATCTGGTAATCATAATTATTAGTTAAATAAGCAGGAGGTGCAAGAGAATGTCACGTATCGGTAATAAACACATTACTTTACCTGCTGGTGTTGAAGTAACTGTAACTGAAGGAAACAACGTTACAGTTAAAGGACCAAAAGGTGAATTAACTCGTCAATTCAATGCTGAATTAACGATTTTAATCGACGGAAACGTTTTAACAGTAACTCGTCCAAACGATACAAAAACGATTAAAATGTTACACGGAACAACTCGTGCGTTACTTGCTAACATGGTTGAAGGTGTATCTCAAGGATTCACTCGTGAATTAGAAATTATCGGAGTTGGATACCGTGCTAATAAGCAAGGTGACAAAATCGTTCTTTCATTAGGATACTCTCATCCAATCGAAATCGTTGCCGAACCAGGTATCGAAATCGAATTGCCATCACAAACTGAAATCAAAATTTCAGGGATTGATAAGCAACGTGTTGGTGAAGTAGCAGCAAATATCCGTAAATTCCGTCAACCTGAGCCATATAAAGGTAAGGGTGTACGCTATAAAGGTGAACAAGTTCGCCGTAAAGAAGGTAAAAAAGCTGGTAAATAATGCCGCTTAATTAACCAAAAAGCTATAGAAAGGAGTGACGTTAGATGATTAAGAAGCAATCTCGTAATCTGTTACGTAAAAAACGTCATGCTCGTGTACGTAGTAAAGTAAGTGGAACAGCTAACTGCCCACGTTTAAACGTATTCCGATCTAATACAAACATCTACGCACAAATTATTGATGACGTAGCTGGTGTAACTTTAGTAAGTGCATCAACAATGGACAAAGCTTTAGAATTAAAATCTGCAAATATCGCAGCAGCAACGACTATCGGTAAGTTAATTGCTGAGCGTGCTCTTGAAAAAGGGATTACAAATGTAGTATTCGATCGTGGTGGATATATTTACCACGGACGTATTAAAGCTTTAGCCGAAGCAGCTCGTGAAGCTGGATTACAATTCTAGTTACAAGGAGGGAAAAGGCATGCAAACGATTATCGATCCAAATACATTAGAACTTGAAGAACGCGTTGTTACTATTAACCGTGTTACTAAAGTAGTAAAAGGTGGTCGTCGTTTCCGTTTTGCTGCATTAGTAGTAGTCGGAGACAAAAATGGACATGTTGGTTTCGGAACTGGTAAAGCAAATGAAGTACCAGATTCAATCCGTAAAGCAGTTCAAGACGCTAAGAAAAATTTAATCACAGTGCCAGTTGTAGGAACAACGATTCCTCACATGGTAACTGGACGCTTTGGTTCAGGAAAAGTGTTATTACGCCCAGCATCAGCCGGTACAGGGGTAGTAGCAGGTGGACCAGTTCGTGCCGTATTAGAATTAGTAGGTATCAGTGATATCTTATCTAAATCTTTAGGTTCAAACACACCAATCAATATGGTTCGCGCCACTATTGAAGGTTTAAAAGAACTTCGTACAGTTGAATCTGTTGCAGCATTGCGCGGAAAAACTGTCGAGGAAATTTTAGGTTAGGAGGTAAGGAAGATGAAAAAATTAAATATCACCCTTACTCGTAGCGCTATCGGTGCTAAACCAAAACAAAAAGCAACAATCCAAGCACTTGGATTAAAGAAAATGCAACAAACAGTTACTTTAGTTGATTCTGACGCTACTCGCGGAATGATCGCTAAAGTTGCACACTTAGTGACTGTAACTGAAGCATAAAAACAAGGAGGTGCACTAACATGAAATTACATGAGCTAAAGGCAACTGAAGGTTCACGCGAAGAACGCTTCCGTAAAGGACGCGGACCAGCAAGCGGAAACGGTAAAACAGCTGGACGTGGACATAAAGGTCAAAACTCTCGTAGCGGTGGTGGTGTTCGCTTAGGTTTCGAAGGTGGACAAACTCCATTATTCCGTCGTATTCCAAAACGCGGGTTTACGAATCCATTCCGTAAAGAATACGCTATTGTTAACATCGCTGACTTAAATCGTTTCGCAGCAGGTACTGAAGTAACTTTTGCATCGTTAAAAGAAGCTGGTCTTGTGAACAAAGAATTATCAGGTGTTAAAATCTTAGGTAACGGTACTTTAGAAGTCGCTTTAACTGTAAAGGCTAACAAATTTACAGCTTCAGCGAAAACAGCTATTGAGACTGCAGGTGGAACTGTAGAGGTTATCTAATTATGAACTACTTCCAACAAATTTTTGGAAATGTAAAAGTTCGTAATAAAGTTCTCTATACGTTGGCAATTCTCGTGATTTTCCGAATTGGAACATACATACCTGTTCCAATGGTGAATCAAGCTGCACTTGCTAGTTTCTCTAGTAGTGCAAATGGAATCTTTGATTTCATTAACATCCTTGGTGGTGGAGCATTTAAACAATTCTCGATCTTTGCTATGTCGGTTTCACCGTATATCACTGCATCGATTATTGTTCAATTGCTTTCAATGGATGTTATTCCAGCCTTAACGGCTTGGAATAAAGAAGGTGTCAATGGTAAAAAGAAGTTAAACATGACAACTCGAGTGTTATCACTAGTATTTGCCTTTGTGCAAGGGCTAGCGATTGCAATCGGTTTGAATGCATATACAAATGGTCAATTGTTAACTGTGACAAACGGAGATTTTTGGCCATTTATTCTTATCGCGACAGTGCTGACTGCAGGTACGGCAATTTTAGTTTGGTTAGGTGATCAAATTACAAAAAAAGGTATTGGAAACGGTATTTCAATGTTGATTATGGCTGGGATTATTTCACAACTTCCAGGTCAAATTGCAACAATTTGGACAACGTATACAACGACACCAATTGATTGGTTGAATATTGTAACGATGGTTATTGTTTACGCCTTAATGTTTGCCCTAATGATTCTTGTCATTTACATGCAGGAAGCGACGCGTAAGATTCCAATTCAACACGCGAATGTTTCTTCTCGTGCAATTGGAGCAAATGCGAAGTCTAACTTCTTACCATTGAAAGTTAACTCTGCAGGAGTTGTTCCGGTTATCTTTGCGAGTGCATTAATTTCACTCCCAGTAACGATTGCTTCGTTTTTCCCAGAAAATACAGTAGCAATTTGGATCAATGAAAACATGCAGTTAACTAGCTGGGCTGGATTTAGCTTATATATCGTGTTAATTATTTCGTTCTGTTTCTTCTATGCATTTATTCAAGTTGATCCTGAAAAAATGGCGAAAAACTTGCAGAAACAAAATACATTTATTCCAGCGGTTCGCCCTGGAAAAGATACAGAAACGTTTTTATCAACAGTGTTAACTCGCTTAACATTTGTAGGTGCACTTTATTTAGCGTTTTTAGCAGCTATCCCTCTCGTTATCGGAATCGTAACTGGCTTACCAGCAAGTGTACAAATTGGTGGTACGTCAATGATTATCGTAGCTGGGGTAGCAATTGAAACGACAAAGCAAATTGAACGTATCAGTTCATCACGTCAATACAAAGGATATTTCTCATAGAATGGAGGCGCTATAATATGAATATTATTTTCATGGGCCCTCCAGGAGCTGGAAAAGGTACACAAGCGGAAAAAATCGTAGTTAAATACGATTTGCCGCATATCTCGACTGGTGATATGTTCCGCGCTGCCATCAAAGAAGAGACAGCTCTTGGTTTAGAAGCTAAAAAATACATGGATTCTGGACAACTTGTTCCAGATGAAGTTACAATCGGAATTGTTGAAGAACGTTTAGCAAAATCAGATTGTAATGACGGTTTCTTGCTTGACGGGTTCCCACGAACAGTCGCTCAAGCGGAAGCTTTGGATGGCATTATGAATAACTTAAACAAGAAAATTGATTATGTTATTAATATTGATGTTGATCCAGCCATTTTATTAGAACGTTTAACTGGACGCCGTATTTGTAAATCATGTGGTGCTACATACCACATGGTTTTCAATCCACCAACGCAAGAAGGTGTTTGTGACAAGTGTGGCGGAGAGTTATATCAACGTTCTGACGATAACGCTGAAACAGTTGGCAATCGTTTAGAGGCCTATTTCAATCAAACGGCACCATTAATTGCTTATTACACTGAAGTTGGAAACTTATTCAACATCAATGGTCAACAAGGAATTGATGATGTGTTTGCTGAAATTGATAATGTTTTTGGAGGACAATAATCATGATTATACGCAAAACGCCACGTGAAGTGGAACTCATGCGAGAAGCCGGTCGGATTGTGGCGCTTGCTCATCATGAGGTCAAAAAATATGTTATCCCTGGTGTTTCTCTAAAAGAATTAGACGCCATCGTTGAAAAAGTTATTCGTGAAAATGGCGCGATTCCATCATTTAAAGGATATGGTGGCTTCCCTGCTAGTGCATGTATTTCAGTTAATGAAGTAGTCGTTCATGGGATTCCTGGCAAACAAACACTTGCAGATGGAGACATTGTCTCTATCGACATTGGTGCGTTGTTCAAAGGCTATCATGGCGATTCAGCATGGACTTATGCAGTGGGAGAAGTTAATCCTGAAAGAAAAAAACTCATGGAAGTAACTGAAGAAGCTCTTTTTAAAGGGTTGGAGCAGGTATATCCAGGGAACAAACTTTCAAATGTTTCATATGCAATTCAGCAACACGCTGAAGCTAATGGGTTCAGTATTGTCAGAGAATTTACTGGACATGGAATTGGTCAGAATCTTCACGAAGATCCTGCCATTCCAAATTTTGGTACACCAAACAAAGGCCCTGTTTTAAAGGCTGGTATGGTACTTGCAATTGAACCAATTATTAATGTTGGAAAACCGGCAGTTAAGATTCTTAGTGACCAGTGGACAGCTATTTCTATTGATGGAAGCACGTCTGCACACTATGAACATACCGTAGCGGTAACTGATGATGGATATAAAATTCTGACAACATTATAAGGAGGTCGAGATCATGGCAAAACAAGATGTTATTGAGGTAGAAGCGAAAATTCTTGAAACTTTACCTAATGCTATGTTCCACGTTGAGTTAGAAAATGGACACAAGATTTTGGCTCATGTTTCTGGTAAAATCCGTATGAACTTCATTCGTATTTTACCTGGTGATAAAGTTACTGTTGAACTTTCACCATATGATTTAACACGCGGCCGAATCATTTACCGTCATAAGTAATTGTGTACTCCATTTTAACCAAAAAGGAGGATATATAAGATGAAAGTAAGACCATCAGTAAAACCAATTTGCGATAAATGTAAAGTTATTCGTCGTAAAGGGAAAGTCATGGTAATCTGTGAAAATCCTAAACACAAACAACGTCAAGGATAATTAATTGGAGGTGCAAAATATGGCACGTATTGCAGGAGTAGATATTCCTCGTGATAAACGCGTTGTAATTTCATTACAATACGTATTCGGAATTGGACAAACAACTGCTAAACAAATTTTAGCAGCGACTAACATTTCTGAAGATATTCGCGTTAAAGATCTTACAGAAGATCAATTAATCGCTATTCGTAACGAAGTTGACTCAATCAAAACTGAGGGAGATCTTCGTCGCGAAATCGCATTAAATATTAAACGTTTACAAGAGATTGCTAGCTACCGTGGTATTCGCCACCGTCGTAGTTTACCATTACGTGGTCAACGTACGAAAACAAATGCGCGTACTCGTAAGGGTCCACGTCGTACTGTAGCAGGTAAGAAAAAATAAAATCTAATCAATAATACACTGTATTATTAATTCAAAGGAGGTCATGAAAATGGCACGTCAAGTACGTAAGCGTCGCGTGAAAAAGAACATTCCTACTGGTATGGCTCATATTCACTCAACGTTTAACAACACAATCGTAACTATTACTGACCAAAACGGTAATGCTATCGCATGGTCTAGTGCTGGTGCATTAGGTTTTAAAGGTTCACGTAAATCAACTCCGTTCGCTGCTCAAATGGCAGCTGAAGCAGCAGCAAAAGCTGCGATGGACAACGGAATGCAGTTAGTAGAAGTTGCAGTTAAAGGACCAGGACCTGGTCGTGAAGCAGCAATTCGTTCATTACAAGCTGCTGGACTTGAAGTTTCAGCTATTAAAGATGCGACTCCAGTTCCACATAACGGGTGTCGTGCTCCTAAACGTCCTCGTGGATAATTGATTTTTGCGTAACTAAAATCTAGCCAAACGAGGAGGCGCAAAAATGTTAGAATTCGAAAAACCAACAATTGAAATCAAAGAACTTGTTGAGAGTGAGTATTTTGGAAAGTTCACAATCGAGCCACTTGAGCGCGGTTTTGGGATTACTTTAGGAAACTCACTACGTCGAGTATTACTGTCATCACTTCCGGGTGCAGCAGTAACTGATATTCACATCGATGGTGTTGTTCATGAATTTTCAACTATTGAAGGCGTTCTTGAGGACGTTACAACAATCATCTTGAATATTAAGAAGCTCGTTCTCAATATGGACAATGATGATACTCAAACTTTGCTAATTGAAGCAAAAGGTGAGGGAGTAGTAACTGCTGCTGATATCAAATGTGATCCATCAGTTGAAGTTATTAACCAAGATTTACATATCGCGACTTTAGCTAAAGATGCGAATTTCCGCATGACTATGACAGCTCGTCGTGGTCGTGGGTATGTTCGTGCAGAATTTAATAAACAAGATAATCAACCAGTTGGAGTTATTCCAATTGATTCGATTTATACACCAGTTCAAAAAGTATCATACACTGTAGATACACGAATTGGAAAAACTCAAACTTACGACCGTTTAAACATTGAAGTGCAAACGGACGGAAGTGTGAATCCTCAGGAAGCTGTTGCAACAGCTGCCAAAATCATGATGGATCATTTAGAAGCTGTTGTTGCTATTAATGACACAGCTGCTGCATGGAACTTTATGATTGAAAAAGAAGATTCAACAAAAACCAAAGCAACTGAGATGAGTATTGAAGAACTTGATTTATCAGTTCGTTCATATAACTCACTTAAGCGTGCGGGGATTAACTCATTACAAGAATTACTTGATTTCTCAGAAGAAGATATGATGAAAATTCGTAATCTTGGAAAGAAATCATTAAAAGAAATCATTGATAAAATTCACGAACTTGGCTTACAACTTCGCGATGCAGATCGTGATTAATTAAAATTCTTGCAATCAGGAAGGAGGAATCGCTATGCGTAAATTAGGTCGTACAAGCACGCAACGTAAAGCTTTATTACGTGGACAAGCTACAGATTTAATTATTCATGAACGTATTGAAACAACAGAAGCGAAGGCGAAGGAATTACGTCGCCGCGTGGAAAAATTAATTACTCTTGGAAAACGTGGTGATTTACACGCACGTCGTCAAGCTGCAGCTTTAATGTATAAAGCTCAAGCTGCGAATGCTGATAAAGACTCACTTCAAAAGTTATTTGATGACATTGCTCCACGTTACGCTGAGCGCCAAGGTGGATACACTCGTATCATTAAATTAGGTGCTCGTAAGGGTGACGGTGCTGAAACAGTAATCATTGAATTAGTGTAATTATATACGAAGCATTAACCGCAATCAGTTCTTTCTGGCAAAGAACTGGTGGCGGTTTTTCTTCGTTTTATGAAAAAGAAGAAAAATGGTTTGATTATTTGATGATTTAACAAATATTGAAACGAGTTTTTTTCTTAGGTAAAGATAAAATCAGGTGAGAGGCATTTTTTTAAGAAATGAATGTGGTATAATAATGAGCGATAAAATGACAAATTTTACTGAAAGCAAAATGCGTTGAGACAAATAAATTTGTAATGATACGGGTTTTGAAAGGGATAGATATGAAAAATAGAACAATTATTTCGCTAGATAAAATTAGTTTTAGTTACCAAAACCAAAAAAACTTTGAAAAGTTATCAATCCAAATTCAAGAGGGAGAATGGGTGGCGATTGTCGGGGCAAATGGTTCAGGAAAAACGACATTAGCCAAAATTTTAAGTGGGTTATTGACAATTGATTCAGGTAACTTTGAAATTATGGGTACAACAGTAACGTCAGACAATTTTATTGAGCTAAGACGCCAAGTTGGAATGGTATTTCAGAATCCAGATGATCAATTTGTTGGGGTAACAGTTCGTGATGATATTGCCTTTGGCTTAGAAAATCATCAGCTTTCACGAGAAGTGATGCTCGAAAGAATTGAAAAATATGCCAAAAAAATTGAAATTAGTGAATTTTTAGAACGGGAACCACATGCATTAAGTGGTGGGCAAAAACAACGTGTAGCGATTGCCAGTGTTTTAGCACTTGAACCACAAATTATGATTTTCGATGAAGCGACATCAATGCTTGATCCTCATGCACGACACGAAGTGATGGATGTGATTCAAAACCTACATCAGAAAGAGCAGAAAACAATTTTGACAATTACACATGATTTAGAAGAAGCAATTTTAGCGGATCGAATGATTATTTTACACCAAGGAGAAATTGTGGTTGATGGAAATCCGCTAGAAATTTTCGCAGATGAAAAACTAGATTTAACCAAATATCGTTTAAAACTACCATTCTATATTGCGTTAAGCCAAGCGTTAAAAAAAGCCGGGAAATTAACAGCGCTTTATCATACAAAAGAAGGGTTGGTGACAGCATTATGCAACAAATAAAATTAACGAATGTTTCTTACACGTATAGTGATGGCTATAATCAAACGTCGGCATTACAAGCGGTAGATTTAGTCATTGAACAAGGTGAGCGTTTGGCAATTGTAGGTCACACTGGAAGTGGGAAATCGACCCTGGTGCAACATCTAAATGCTTTACTCCAACCGACAGAGGGAGTGATTGAAGCGTTTGGTTTAACAATTACGGATAACCCTAAGCAAAATCGAAAGCTCGGCCTATCAATGCTTCGCCAAAAAGTCGGTCTTGTTTTTCAATACCCAGAATATCAGTTGTTTGCGGAAACAGTAGAAGAAGATATCATGTATGGTCCCTTGAATTTTGGAGCTAGTCGTGAAGCTGCCAAACAAAAAGCTCACGAAATGATGGAGCTAGTTGGATTGCCAATGGATTTAGCAAATCGTTATCCATTAGCACTCAGCGGTGGGCAAATGCGTCGAGTAGCAGTTGCTGGAATTTTAGCTATGGATCCCGATGTACTTGTTCTTGATGAGCCAACGGTTGGATTAGATCCCCAAGGACAGGACGAAATGATGGCGTTATTTTTACAACTGCATGAACAACTCAATAAAACATTGATTATTGTGACTCACGATATGGATGTTGTTGCAAATTATGCACAACGATTAGTAGTAATGAAATCACGAAAAAAAGTTTTTGATGGCAAGCCGAGTGATTTCTTTAAACAAGATGATTTAGTAGCAGAATGTAAGATGGAGTTACCACATACGGTCCAATTGGCCAATGCATTACGTGAAAAGGGCAAAAATCTCAGTGATAGTGGATTAACTTTTTCAGAATTAATTGAAAATTTAATTGAAATGGAGGGAATTATATGCGACTAGCAATTGGAAACTATTTAGAAACTAGTTCAATCATTCATCGTTTAAATCCAATTGTTAAGCTCGTTATTTTCTTTACTTGGATGATTGCAATTTTTATGGTCAAAAATTTAGCAATATATATAGGAATTATTGTTGGAATTCTTTGTTTGGTGCGTTTGACGAAATTGCCATTTAAACTCATTCTTAGTAGTGCTACGAGTTTAAAGTGGTTATTAGCAATTATGATTGTGTTTAATTTATTTTTTTATAAGCAAGGGACGTTACTATGGGAGTTTGGTGTTGTTCAAATTTATGATCAAGGAATTTATCAAGTAACTTTACTGACATTGCGTTTGATTAGTGTTGTGATGTTGGCGACAATGCTGACACTGACAACGAAGCCACTTGATTTAACGTTAGCAATTGAAAAGCTGCTATCACCATTTAAGCGCTTTATTCCGGTTGCTGACATTGCCCTGATGGTTTCAATTGCCATTCGGTTTATTCCGACTTTAATCGATGAAACTGATAAAATTATGAAAGCTCAAGCATCACGGGGAGCAAATATTGAGGAGGGGCCAATTTATCAACGAGTTAAACACCTATTGTCGATGTTAATTCCGATGTTTGTTATTTCATTTAAACGAGCGGAAAACTTGGCAATTGCGATGGAGGCACGCGGTTATGTTGATGCGCAATCACGTACACGATTAACTCAGTTAACGTGGCATCGACTTGATACAATTGGACTCTTAATTGGTTTACTAGTAACGGGAGTACTTATAATGATTGGATGGTTAGGATAATGGAATTGAAACAACGTTTAAAATGTATTGTTGCCTATGATGGTTCGGCATTTGCTGGTTATCAACGGCAACCGAAAGATCGAACGGTACAAGGAGAAATTGAACAAGCAATTAGTCGAATTATGAAACGCCCAGTTGTTATCCACGCAAGTGGACGTACTGATGCTGGTGTGCACGCACATGGACAAGTGTTTCATTTTGATAGTCACATCGTTATTCCGGCTCAAAGATGGGCAAAGGCGATTAATAAATTGTTGCCACCAGATATTTATATTCGTAATGTTGAAGAGGTCCCAATAGATGATTATCAATTTCATGCACGTTTCAGCGCTCGTGAGAAAGAATATCGCTATCGCTTAAAAACAATTCCTCCTTATGAATATAATCCTTGTGAGCGCCGGTATGTAACGTTTGTTTATCATGAATTAGACCTTGAGGTTATGCGTGAAGCAACAAAAATTTTCATCGGTACACATGATTTCCGTACATTTGCAGCAAATCCGGCAGGGCATGATTGTGTTCGGACAATTAGTAAAATTGAAATTAACGATTCAAAAGATGGCCTAGAATTTATTTTTGTTGGAAATGGCTTTTTACGTTATATGGTTCGCTCAATCGTCGGAACTATTTTGGAGGCTGGAAGACACCGTCTAACATTAGAACAAGTACATGGGTTATTAGCAGCACGTGAACGCAAACAGTGTCGTTGGACTGCACCTGCTCAAGGCTTGACACTTTGGGAAGTAACTTATCGTTAAACTCAATTTTTAATATGAACGCAGTTGACATTAAGCGCTAAAAAAGGTAAAATATCACTTGGATTTGTTCTTTTTCACGTTCGCTAGCCCCGGATAAAAGAAGAATAATTATCTTAGGAGGAATGAATATGCGCACTACTTTCATGGCGAAATCAACAGATGTAGAACGTCAATGGTACGTAATTGACGCAGAAGGAAAGACATTAGGTCGTTTAGCTTCTGAAGCTGCAGCGTTATTACGCGGTAAGCACAAAGTAACATTTACACCACACGTTGACTGCGGTGATAACGTAATTATTATCAATGCAGATAAAATCGTTTTAACAGGAAACAAATTAAACGGGAAACCAAACGGTAAAAACTACCACAATGCAAGTGGACACATTGGGGGATTACGTACTCGTACGGCTGCCACTATGTTAGACAAATATCCAACAGAAATGTTAGAGATTGCTATCAAAGGGATGTTACCAAAAACTCGTTTAGGACGTCAAATGTTCAAAAAATTATTTGTTTATGCAGGTCCTGAACACAAGCATACTGCACAACAACCAACTGCGTACGAATTACGCGGTTAATTAACAACAGAAGGAGGAAATACAGATGGCTCAAGTTCAATACTGGGGAACAGGACGTCGTAAAAGCTCAACAGCTCGCGTTCGTTTAGTTCAAGGAAGCGGAAACGTTACAATTAACGGAAAAAGCATGCAAGAATATTTACCATTAGAAACATTACGTGTAATCGTAAAATTACCTTTAGTTGTTACTGAAACTGAAGGAAAATTCGACGTTATCGTAAACGTTAATGGTGGTGGATACACTGGTCAAGCTGGTGCAATTCGTTTAGGAATCGCACGTGCTTTATTAGAAGTAAACGCAGATTTACGTCCAGCTTTAAAAGCTGCAGGATTCTTA
Organism: Culicoidibacterales bacterium; assembly: GCA_051660865.1. Classification (GTDB taxonomy): domain Bacteria; phylum Bacillota_I; class Bacilli_A; order Culicoidibacterales; family ZOR0006; genus ZOR0006. The sequence goes on from JBOFQK010000135.1 coordinate 59,380, forward strand.
ACACGTGATGCACGTATGAAAGAACGTAAAAAACCAGGACTTAAAGGTGCACGTCGTGCTCCACAGTTCTCAAAACGTTAATCTTTATTATCGTTTTATCAAAGCATACCTTCGGGTATGCTTTTTTTTATATCTAATTATTGAAATAAAATATTGGATGTACAACTAAAAATAAAGATATAACAAAATCACCGATAGAGCGAATAAAACTTGAAAGCAGGAATAATAATCTGCTTTTTTTGTTTACAATTGTAGACATTAGTGTTATTATTAACTTGCAAGACTACAAGTGTAGACCGGAAAAGGTTAGTATGTATCGGAGGAATAATTATGAAAATTTCTAATGCTGAATGGCAAGTAATGAAAGTAATATGGGCAAAAGGTGAAGTGACGAGTCGTGAGATTATAGAGACAGTAGCAACAAAATTTGAGTGGACACCATCGACAGTCAAAACATTATTGAGTCGTTTAGTCGAAAAACAGTGTATCACGACAAAAAAAGTTGGCAATAAATTTCATTATTCATCTCGTTTTACTGAAGCCGAGAGTATCGAAGAAATAATTCGTGAAGTAAATGAAAAAATGTGTGCGGTGAAGTTACCGAATGTGATTGCTGATTTGATAACACAAAGCGAATTTACGGCTGATGATTTAGAACGGCTCGAAGCGATTATTCACTTAAAACGTCAAGAAGTCGTTGAATGTATTACTTGTAATTGTTTAGTTTGTGATTGTGAATCATGTGAATGTCAAAAATAAAAGTAAAGGAGTTGATAGAAAATGAAACAGGTGATTTATCCAATTGAAGGAATGAACTGTGCATCATGTGCACAAAAAATTGAGCAAAGTATCAAAAAATTACCAGGGACTCAAGAAGTTTCCGTAAATATAGCCACTGAAAAAATGAAAGTTATTTACGATGAGACAAGTTTATCGGAAGTAGCAATTATCCAAGCTGTCATCGATGCCGGTTATGGTGTTGTTATTCAGACCAAAAAAAACACGTTTGAAATTAACGGAATGAATTGTGCGTCATGTGCTCAAAAAATAGAAAACGATCTAGGAAAGTTAGCCGGTGTTAAGGAAGTAACGGTGAATTTTGCCACTGAGAAAATGTATGTAACGTATGAAGAAAAGATTGTGAGTACAGAAAAAATCATGCAAACTGTTCAACAGTTAGGATACGATATTAAAATTGAAACTAGCAATCAAGTTGAAATAAATGAAGGCGTGGACAAGCGAGAGACCCAAGTAAAGGCGTTATGGCAACGTTTTATGTGGTCAGCAATTTTTACATTGCCATTATTGTATATTGCTATGGGACCAATGCTCCCATTTGGTGGCTTGCCATTGCCACAGTTTTTAGATCCTGTCGAACATTCAGCGATGTTTGCAGTGACACAGCTATGTTTAACGATTCCTGTCGTGTATATTGGACGCTCATTTTATCGAATCGGATTTAAAGCATTATTTAAAGGATACCCAAATATGGATTCATTAATTGCAATTGGAACGACAGCTGCAATTGCACAAGGGATTGTAATGACGTATTTGTTGGTGACTAATGGAGTAACTGTTCATCATGGACATCCAGAACTATACTTTGAATCAGCTGCGGTTATTTTGACATTGATTACACTTGGGAAATACTTAGAAGCCGTTTCAAAAGGTAAAACATCTGAGGCAATAAAAAAACTGATGGGATTAGCACCGAAAACAGCCCGTGTCTTACGAGATGGAATCGAACAAGAAGTGTTGATTGAAACGGTTGTTACTGGAGATCAAATTATTGTTCGTCCAGGTGAAAAAATTCCAGTTGATGGTATTATTACTCACGGTAGTTCAGCAGTTGATGAAGCGATGATTACTGGGGAAAGTATTCCAGTCGAAAAACAAGTTGGCGATCAAGTGATTGGTGCCAGTATGAATAAAACAGGAACTTTTCGTTTTGAGGCAACAAAAGTTGGGAAAGATACAACCTTAGCTCAAATTATTCAATTAGTTGAGAACGCACAAGGTTCTAAAGCACCAATTGCAAAACTTGCGGATAAAGTATCAGGTGTTTTTGTGCCAATCGTTATTAGTTTAGCAATACTATCCGGAGTTTTTTGGTACTTTTTAGGTCAAGAATCATGGATTTTCGCACTATCAATGACAATTTCAGTCTTAGTTATTGCTTGTCCATGTGCACTTGGTTTGGCGACACCAACAGCAATTATGGTTGGTACAGGAAAAGGTGCTGAAAATGGTGTGCTCATCAAAAGCGGTGAAGCATTAGAACAGGCTCAGAAAATTCAGGTAATTGTTTTTGATAAAACAGGGACTATTACTGAAGGCAAGCCAGTAGTAACTGATATTTTAGTGTATAACGGCTATAGTGAGATGCAAGTATTAGAAATAGCTGCTTCTGCGGAAACTGGATCAGAACATCCGCTTGGTGAAGCAATTGTTGAAGAAGCGTCAAAACGCAATATTATGCTTCAAGAAGCAACGGATTTTGATGCTATTCCTGGACGGGGAATTTATGTCATGGTTGGCCAAGTTAAAGTTTTACTTGGGAATGAAAAATTGATGATTGAAAATCAAGTTGAAACGCGAACTACCCAAGCAGTTGTCCAACGCTTGGCGAATGAAGGTAAAACACCGATGTATATCTCAGCAGATGGAATAATCGTGGGTATAATTGCTGTAGCTGATACGATAAAAGTAAATAGCATTGCTGCAATTGAAAAACTTCATCAAATGGGGATTCAAGTGGCAATGATTACAGGTGATAATACAAGGACGGCACAAGCAATTGCGCAACAAGTCGGGATTGATCGTGTATTTAGTGAAGTATTGCCTGAAGATAAAGCTAACGAAGTGAAACGATTACAAGCAGAAGGGCTCCGTGTAGCAATGGTCGGTGATGGAATTAATGATGCACCTGCATTAGCACAAGCAAATATCGGAATTGCGATAGGGTCAGGAACTGACATTGCAATTGAATCAGCAGATATTGTGTTAATGCGAAGTGACTTAATGGATGTACCAACGGCTATTGAATTAAGTAGAGCAACGATGAAAAATATTAAACAAAACTTATTTTGGGCGTTTGCATACAATGTTATTGGTATTCCGGTTGCGATGGGAGTGCTATATATATTTGGTGGACCGCTACTTAATCCAATGCTTGCGGGAGCAGCAATGAGTTTAAGTTCGGTGTCAGTATTGCTAAATGCATTAAGATTAAAAAAATTTAAAACATACAAAAAATAATAAAAGGTCGTAAGCTATACCAATCTTGGTTGCTTACGACCTTTTTTGTTGAAAAATAAAGTATTTATCAAAACCATAACAAGAAAAAAACAATTTAAGCAAATGATGACAAACACCCCTGATAAAAAATATTTATTAATGAAAAAGAACTTTGATTTTACGAGGTATTGATTAATCTGTAAAAAATAATTAGTACAATAATTATGTCATAAGGAGGAAGAAAAATGAATAAATCAATGACACAATCGCAAAAATTAATGGTATTTGTTTTGAGTATGTCTTTATATGGGTTAGCAACGCTGTTTACAGAGTTAATTCCATCATTTCAACTAGGAATTGTGGAGTTTTCAGTCGAGTACTTTATTTTCATTCCGATTGCATTAGCAATTTTATTTGATCCATTATCTGCTGCACTCGGGGCAGCAACTGGTGAAATTATTTTTAGTGAAATTATGCTTGGCCAATTTGGTGGTCTTGGGGAGTTAGAAAAATTTATTACGATTACAATTGCCATTTACCTTGCAGGGCGATTAGTACGTGATCCTAAAAATGTCAAAAATGTAGCGATGGTCGCTTTATTGGCAGTTGCAATTCAACAGTTAATGGGGGCAACAGTTGATATTTTAAAAGTACAGTTTGCAATTGAGGGATTTGAGGCAGTACCGGGATTACCAGAATCTGTATTCTTAACGGAAGGTTTCGCTTGTTTGAATGATATCTTATTTTCAGGAGTGCTCTTTTCAATGATACCGTCAGCTTACCTTGTACCACGATTATACGGCAAAATTGAACCGTTGCTAGGTGTTAGGCCGAGAAATCGAGAAACTCAAATAAGCGCAGTTAAGCTCTCACCAAAATTGATTGGAATTTGTCTTGTTGCGTTTATTATTGCAATTGGTGGTGAATTCTTATCAGAAACAGGGATAGCGTTGATTGAATGGGAAGCTAGCTTTGCGGAAAGTGGAATTTCAATTGTTATGAGTATGTTATTAGCAATTGTTATTATCGGAGCAATAATTATTAAATTAAAGAAACGTCAACTAGTAGAGGTGGCGTATGATTAAGATTAAGAACTTACATTTCACGTATCCTGGTGCAGCTCATGCGACATTAAACGGGGTGAATTTAGAGATTAAACGTGGCGAGTTTATTGCAATTATTGGGAATAATGGAAGTGGAAAATCAACACTCTGTAAGACATTAAATGGTTTAATTCCAAACTTTATCGTCGGTGAGGGCAGTGGTGAAGTTACATATGAAGGCAAGGATTTGTGGACAATGCCAATTGGTGAAATCGCGAAATGTATTGGCTATGTATATCAAGATTTTGAAAATCAGATTGTTTGTCCGACCGTAATTGAAGATGCTTCGTTTAGTTGTTTAAATTATGGATTTCCTGACTACGTAAGTAAGGGAATGGCTGCACTGACATTATGTGATTTAGTCGAAAAAAAGGATGATTTTATTTGGCAATTATCAGGAGGTCAATTACATTTGCTAGCATTAGCTGGGGCACTAGCATTAGCACCGGATGTATTGATTTTAGATGAACCTATTGCTCAACTTGATCCTGCACATGCAAAACAAATGTATGAAACGCTGAAAGAGTTAAATGAGGTTCATGGGAAGACCATAATTGTCATTGAGCACCATAGTGAATATATTGCTGATTATTGTCACACAGCAATTTTACTGCATGAGGGACGTGTATTGTGGAAAAAAGATGCACGTGAAGCATTACGTGACTGTCAACAATTAATCGACTGTCACATTTATCCGCCACAAGTAACGGTTGCAGCACAACTAGTACAAAATCAGGGTAAACATAAGGAATTGCAATCACTCCCAACAACATTAAGTGAAGGAAACTTATTTTTTAAAAATATAGGCACTTTTCAAAGTGTGAAGCAAGCAACTTCATTGCAAGCAAGTTCTCAAGAACTAGCGATGGCTTTAACAAATATTACTGTGCAATATAGAAGTGTGAAAGGTAAACCAAAAACGTTATTTAATAATTTTAATTTAGAAATTTTTAAAGGTGATAAGATTGCATTAATTGGTTCAAATGGTGCTGGGAAAACAACGTTAATGAAAATGTTAGTGGGTTTAGTAAAACCTAAAATCGGGGTTATTACAATAAATAATCAAGATGTAACTAGTCATCGAGCGGAACATTTAGCAGCTCATATCTCACTTGTCTACCAAAATCCGGAACAGATGCTTATTAAAGAAAGTGTCCGAGCTGATATTGAGTTTGCAATGAAAGAACGTAACGTTGAAAATTATCAACAACAAGCACAGGAATTGATTGAACTATTTGATCTTGCAGAGTTGGCTGAACAGGATGGGCGCTTATTATCAGGTGGTCAAATGCGTCGTGCATCTTTAGCAATAGGGATTGCGTTAGAACCTCCTATTTTATTACTTGATGAACCCACAGCTAATTTAGATATTGCAACGAGGCAAGAAATTATTCGGACATTAGCGTTATTGAAAGATAAGATTGAGACAGTTATTATTGCAACGCATGATATGCAACTTGTTTGTGATTTTGCGAATCGAATCTTAGTGCTATCTGGAGGTGAAGTGATTTGTGACGGTCCAAGAGAGGCGGTATTTACGAATCATTCAGTCCGTAAACAAGCAGGAATTGAACCACCAGCAATTTATCAAATGGCGGAGCAATTGGGTGGGTGCGCATATACAGTAACAGAATTTGTCCAAGCATATCAAAAGGAGCGAGTAGTATGAAAGCTGTAACTGAACAATTATGGGATAAGTTCTCGCTCGAGTTTTTGCGAAATCAAGTCTTGAAAAATGCATATGGCAATAATGATACGATTATCGCGAAAATTGATCCGCGTACATTGCTTGTTTGGTATGTGTTTTTTGGTGTACTACCGTGGTTTATGCATAATCCGACAGTACTTTTAGGTTTGTTTATTTTTGTTGCAGTGACAACAAGATTGGCAAGAGTGGCCCCGCTTGTACTTGTGTTATTTTGTTTTGGTGTTTTAACACAAAGTGGTTACTTATTAATTGTTAGTTTATTCTTTGGCGGAAACTTAGAGACACTGGTACCAATCTTGATCATGACTTTAAAGGTGTCAATTACTTCATTAGCATCAATTACTGTTTTTTCTGGACTAAACCCTGATCGACTTGCGAGTGGATTACTTTGGTTTGGATGCCCTGATCAATTTGCATTTAGTATTGGTTTCGCCTATCGAATTTTACCAATTTTAATCGAAGAGTTTCAAAATATTTTATTATCACACCGATTGAGAGGAAAAGCACCTGAGCAAGATGGTTTTTTTGGAAAAAGTCAGTACGTGATTTATCAGGTAAAGATTATTATGGTTTCATTTTTACCACTAATGCTAAATATTGCAAAGCGTTCAAGAACAACTGTAGAAGCGTTAGAGTTGAGAGGTTACCGCTATGCAAATCAAAATAAGGTTATCAAAAAAATGAAAATTAAAATGCTCCAACTTGGACAAGTAGATTTTTATTTTGCAATTATTTCAATTATTTGGCTTTGGGCATGTTTTATTTTTGCACTTAGCTAGCAAGAAAAGGAGACAATTGAATGAATTTAGATTTTCATACACATGGAAAACTTGCTAAAAAGTTACCATTTAGCGAAAAATATACACAATGGTTATTTAGAGCAGCAAAAGCGAGTGGATTAGATGCAATTTGTCTAACAGAACATTTTAATACGCTTGAATTTGAACGGCTATATGAATATGTGACTGCATACTGCCGACAAGATGGAGAAAGTTACGTAACTCCAGAAAACTTACGGATTTTTCTAGGTTTAGAGGTAGATATATTCGAAGGGGGTCACACTCTTATTATCGGAAATAAAGAAACAGTACTCCAATTATATCGACAACTAACTCCGTTTCAGGCAAAAGAGCATTTCCTTTCGATTGATGAGTTATATAAAATGATTGAAAATGAATCAGTTATTTTTGGAGCAGCGCATCCTTACCGTCATGGAAGTAATATTCCAAATTTAAGTGATGAACAGTTAGCGTACTTTGATTTCTTTGATTTAAATGGCAAAGATTTAGCAAATAATTGTGAAGAGACTAAGACGCAAGTATTTGAATTGGCAAATAAATTTAAGAAACCATATGTTGGCGGAAGTGACACACATCAAGCAACACAATATGGTGTCGTTTATAATTCATTTTATGAAGCAGTGACGACTATTAGTGATTTATATCAAGCAATGCAAATGCAAAATTATCAAATTAAAATTGCCGAAACATTACAAATGCAAGTTGCAAATGCGGGGACGCAAAAAAAGTTATTGAAATATATTCATCAATTAGGTGGTGCTTACGATATAGTATTAATTGATCAAAAATAATGAAAAAAATCGTACGATTTGTAATTTTGTGCGATTTTTTTTTTGAATTTTAAAATTAAATATTTGTTTAATGGTGAAAAAAATAAAAGATTTAAGTATCTTTAGTCAGAAAACACGACACACTCGAAAGCGTTGTTTTTTCAAAAGCGAAGAAAAGCAAAAAAAGTAAAAAAAGATGCGAAAAAGTGTTGACGGTAGGGTAAGAAGAGTGATAAGATACATCTTGTCCTTAAGAGACGCACCGAGTC
>JBOFQK010000136.1:0-6046 GCA_051660865.1 Culicoidibacterales bacterium
CAGAAGCAAAACAGCTTGGAGGAAGAAAAATGGCGAAAATAACAGTAGTTGGTAGTTTAAATAGTGATCTCTCGATTTGTACGACACAGTTACCGAAAATGGGTGAAACGGTCGTGGGGAGTGATTTCCAAATGTTGCCCGGCGGCAAAGGCTTAAACCAAGCAACGGCAGCCGCCAAATTAGGCAGCGATGTCGCGATGATTGGTGCGGTTGGTAATGATGCGTTTGGCACGACTTTATTGACATTTTTGGCGGAACACCAGGTTGATGCAAGTGGAGTTGGAACTGTTAATGCTGTCCCAACCGGGTGTGCGGTGATCACGATTCACCAAGGTGATAATAGTATTATTTTGGCTAAGGGTGCAAATGGTGTCGTTTCACCACAGTTGATCCAAAGCCAAAGCGACACGATTGCGACAAGTGCGGCGCTCATCATGCAACTAGAAATTCCGATGCCGGCAATTATGGAAGCGTTCACGATTGCGCAAGCCCATTGTGTCCCAGTAATTTTCAATCCGGCCCCGATGCAACCATTAAGTGAAGCGTTGTTGCGTCAAGTTGACACGATTGTTGTCAATGAACACGAGTGTGAACAATTAACCGGAATTATAGTCCAAACAGCAAAGCAAGCGCAAGCAGCCTTAGCTTGGTTCCAAGCTAAAGGCATAAATACGGCAATTATTACCCTCGGAAGTCGGGGTGTGTACTTTAATGTTGCGACGCAAACCCATTTCTTACCAGCACAAAAAGTCAACGCGGTGGATACGACCGGTGCAGGGGATACATTTATCGGAGCCTATACCTCTGCAAAAACCGAAGGTCAATCAGTAGAAGCAGCAGTTGCTTTTGCCATCAAAGCGAGTGCCGTCACAGTGACTCGACGTGGAGCAGCTTCAGCGATGCCAACGTTAGCTGAAATCGTAAATTAAAAAAAGCAGCTGTATTGGAACTTCAACAAATAAAAAAGCAACCCCGAGTCAAACTACTAAAAAGTCGCTGCTTGGGGTTTTTTGGTGCTTGAATTAGTTTGCTAGAACATGGTGAAGTTTTGCCAATTTTATTGAGAAAGTAGGAGCGCTTTCGAGCGATAATGTGTTGGTGAAAGCCCAGTTATTTTTTTGAAAGTTTTTGAAAATAAGAGGGTATCGGGATAACCGACTGAGCGTGAAATATCACCAATTGATAATGTCGTTGTCGTCAAGAGTTTGCTTGCTTGCTCAATTCGGAAATTGGTAAGATATTGCTGGGGAGACAAGTGGAGTTGTTTTTTGAACAGTCGATGTAAATAGGAGCGATCAATGGCTAAATACGTAGCAATATCTTGAATCAACAGCCGATCATCGTAATTGGTATGAATGAAAAGTAACGCATCTTCGACGTAATTCAGTTGTTTCGTTTCATTTTGTTGATCGGAATTAGGAAAAGCTTCAGCTAGTTGATAAAAAAAATCGTACAGTGAACTGAAAATTTTGAGTTTTCGACTCGTTTTTAATTGCGAAGCTGCAATAATGGCTTCGATTTTTTTGACAAGTATTGGGGAAGTTGTGAAAATTGGTGTTTGCTTCGCAATAGTTGTTTGGGCGAGATATGTTTCAACTTGTGTTCCGACAACACCAATCCACATGTACGACCAAGGTTGGAGTGTATCGGCTTCATAAATAATCCGGGTATTTGGCGGAATAAAGAAAGCCATGCCGGCTTCAAGTTCGTAAGTTTTGTCTAAAATTGTGTAGCGGCCACGTCCAGTCAGAACAAAGTGAAATAAATAACCACTACGGACGGCCGGTCCATACGTGTGATTAGCGCAACATTGTTCGGTGCCACAAGTATAGAGATTTAATTCGATATTATCAAGTAAATGATTAGCTGAAAAAGTAAAGGGTTTCATAAAATACTCCGTTTTCGATAATATTAGTCACATAATGCATAATGTTGTCTACATTCTTCTATATTAAACGATTTTAAGAAAAAGTAAAATAGAGAAGAAGCAAAAGTAGAGGAGTATTACAAAATGGCAATTAAAATTGATGAACACCAACAAGTATTTCATTTACAGACACGAGAAGCAAGCTATGTCTTTGGAGTTGTTGAAGGGGAGTATTTAGCTCATTTCTATTACGGAAAGCGCATCCAATCATATAATCACAGTAATGAAATTGCATATCTTGATCGTGGCTTTGCCCCTAATCCACCGGGAAAACCACGGACATTTTCACTCGATACGTTACCACAAGAATATCCAGGTTATGGAACTGGCGACTTCCGTCAGCCGGCTTACCAAATTGAATTTGCTGATGGTACAAGAGTCAGTGCATTAAAGTATGAAACATATAACCATACGGTTGGGAAAAGTGAACTTTTAGGATTACCAGCAACGTATCCAATAGCGAATGATACGTGTGAGACATTAGCGATTCACTTAGTTGATAAAATTGCTCAAGTGCGTGTCATTGTGACATATACTGTGTTTGAAGAAAAAAATATGATTACTCGCAATGTCCAAGTACTGAATGAAGCACCAGTACCAATGTACTTGCTGAGATGTTTGAGTATGAATCTTGATTTTCGGGATTCCGATTTTGAGTTATTGACCTTATACGGTGCACACAATAATGAAAAAAATGTTGAGCGTCGCCAAGTGAGTCACCAAATTCAAAAAATAGAAAGTAGTCGCGGGACGAGTAGTCCCCATCAAGCGCCGTATTTTGCACTATTGCGTCAAGAAACAACTGAAACGCAAGGTGAAGTTTATGCGTTTAACTTTGTCTATAGTGGTAATTTTGTTGCCCAAGTGCAACAAGATCATTATGACCAACTTCGCGTTCAAATGGGAATCAATGATTTTGATTTCAAATGGTGTTTAAAACCAGGCGAACGCTTCCAAGCCCCAGAAGTTGTCATGTCATATACGAGCAATGGTCTTGGCGCGAGCTCGCGAGATTTCCATCAATTTTATCGGCATAATTTATGTCGGGGTGAGTTTAAAGAAAAATTACGGCCAATTTTGATTAATAACTGGGAGGCAACTTATTTTGATTTTTCTGAACAAAAATTGCTTGAGATTGCGCGACAAGCACAAGCAGTTGGGATTGAATTATTTGTTTTAGATGATGGTTGGTTTGGTAAACGGGATGATGACACGAGCTCACTTGGTGATTGGGTTGTTAATGATGCGAAACTACCAAATGGATTAGGAGCATTAGCGACACAAATTACCGATTTAGGGATGGAGTTTGGGATTTGGTTTGAACCAGAGATGGTTTCGCCACGAAGTGAATTATATCAGCAACATCCTGATTGGTGTTTGCAAATTGAGCATCGTCAACCGACACTTGGTCGCTCACAACTTGTGTTAGATTTAGGTAATCCAGAAGTCGTGCATTATTTAGTTACGGCAATTGCTAAAATTTTAACTTCCGCACCAATTACATATGTGAAGTGGGATATGAATCGCCATTTAACGGACCTAGCTTCGGTAAACTTACCAGCCGCTCAACAAGGCGAAGTTGCGCATCGATATGTCTTGGGATTATATGAGTTAATGCAACGGTTGACAACACAGTTTCCAACAGTGTTATTTGAAAGTTGTTCAAGTGGTGGTGGTCGCTATGATGCTGGGATGCTATACTACATGCCACAAACGTGGACAAGTGACAATACGGATGCGATTTGTCGCTTAGCGATTCAGTATGGGACAAGTCTAGTCTATCCCCCAGTAACAATGGGTTGTCACGTTTCAACAACACCAAATCACCAAGTTGGTCGTGAAACACCACTGCAAACCCGCGGGGTAGTAGCGATGGCAGGGAATTTTGGCTACGAGTTAGATTTGACAAAGTTAAGCCAAGCCGAACGAGCGGAAATTGAGCAACAAGTGCAACACTATAAAGCCTATCGTGCGGTGTTCCAGTTTGGTGATTTATATCGCTTACTCGCACCAACAAAGGCGAATGATGCTGCATGGAGTATGGTCACTCCCGATAAAACTTGTGCAATTGTCACATATGTTAAATTATTATCACTCCCAGCAGCACCAATTAAAACTTTAAAGCTACAAGGACTAGATCCGGCCGCTGTCTACGAAGAGCAAGGTAGTGGTAAATGCTTTTCAGGTGATGAATTGATGTATGCTGGTATCACAATTCCGCGAGTCAAAGTTGATTTTCATAGTCAACAATGGATTTTCAAAAAAAAGTAATAAAAGGGGAAAATAATCATGAGTAAACAACAAGAATACATGCAAGTTAGTCAAAAATTAGTTGAGTTATTGGGGGGAAAGGAAAACATTCAAGGTGTTGCCCATTGTGCAACGCGATTACGGATTGTCTTTGACGATAAAGCGCTCATTGATGAACAAAAAATCGATGAATTACCACTTGTCAAAGGTGTCTTTTTCGTGGGGGATCAACTCCAAGTTATTTTTGGCGCTGGACTTGTCAATGAAGTCTATGAAGCGTTTATCAAAACAACGGGGCTTGAAAAAATGTCGTTGGCCGATGTCAAACAAACAACAACGAAAAAACAAAATTGGTTCCAACAAGGGATTAAATCAGTTTCTGATGTATTTATCGAGGTGATGCCGGCAATTTTGGCTGCGGCATTATTATTAGGTTTATCTGGGTTACTTGGGCAAGCAGGAATTTTTGGAGAGCAATCGATTATCGAAATGTTCCCATGGTTGAGTGGTGTGAATACATTTGTCCATATTGTTTCTGCGAGTGTCTTTGATATTTTACCGTTGATTGTTATTTATTCGGCAACGAAACGCTATGGTGGTCGACCGGTACTAGGGTTAGTGATTGGGGCATTAATGTTGAGTGGGAAATTAGCAAATGCCTATGATGTAGCCCAAGGACTAGTGATACCTGAAACAATTCATGTCTTTGGATTACCAATTGATTTGATTGGTTTCCAAGGTGGGATTATTATTGCTGTGATGATGGGGGCAGTTGTCGCACAGCTTGATCGCTACTTTGAGCGCGTGATTCCAAGTAATTTTAAATTACTCTTTTCACCAATGTTGACAATTTTCGTCTCGGCACTGTTGCTGTTCACGGTGATTGGTCCATTTGGTCGCCTATTAGCTGAAGTAGTTACGGGGACATTGTTGTGGACAACGACTAATTTAGGAATTTTCGGGTATATGATTTTCGCTGGATTCCATCAAATTATTGTGATTAGTGGACTACACCACGTTTTTGGAGCAATTGAATCGCAATTGTTAGTTGATACGGGAACCAATTTCTTAAACCCGATTTTCTCAGTCGCAGTCGCTGCTCAAGGTGGAGCGGTACTTGGATATTTGGCACTGAACTGGAAAAATCAAAAAGCAAAACAAATTGGAATTTCCGCCTTTACTTCAACGTTATTCGGTATTTCTGAACCGGCAATTTTCGGAGTGACGTTACGGTACCGATATTTATTGTTAGCGGGATGTTTAGCTGCTGCCTGTGCTGGAGGCTACATTTATCTCATGGATGTCACTGCAATTGGCTTTGGAACGACAGTTGTACCAGGCTTTACAATTGTCAATCCGGCGAACAATGGCTATCTTCACTATGCTGTTGCACACTTGATTGCGATTGGTGGTGGCTGTTTACTTGCCGTTAGCTTCGGTAAATGGATGCAGAGAAATAAATAAGTAAATAAATAAAACTGGGAGATAAAGCGGGAACTGCTTGGTCTTCCGGTTTTTTTTGCATAAACAATGTTAATCGCAATTAGTAATGTTGAAAAATAATGAAAATCAGGCTTTTAAATAAAATTACCATCAAATAACGTGTACGTGCATTCACTGCTTTTTGCCCGCACGCTTGGTGAAATTTTTTATCAGGATTTGTTTTAATTGTGATTAGCGTTCGTGGCAAGGGTTTCACATGGTGGCGAATATGCTATACTAGCAAGAGCAGAAGTGTTGAAAGGATGATGAATGATGACGAAAATTATGATTATCGAAGATGAGCCGACGATTCGGCAGGAACTGGCAAGTTTATTGCAACGTTATGGCTATGAAACGCAAACCCCGACCGATTTTCAAACTATTTTA
>JBOFQK010000137.1:0-1702 GCA_051660865.1 Culicoidibacterales bacterium
GTGGTGTCGTTTCAACTTGGGTTGCTTGTTCATTTGCTGAGCCTAAACTTTGTTGACTTTGATCACTACTGAGGCGATAAATTGCGCTTGTATCTAACTGGATTTCAAAGGTTACATCACGTCCAAGTGCTGGGACATAAGCACTCACGAAGTTTTCATCACTCAAGTTTTTGTAGGTCACTTGGAAATCACTCGTTGTTGCAGTTACATTCGTCAACGTTGGTGTCACTGCTTGATTGGCAATAGTAAAGCGAATATTCGTCATTAAATCAAGCATACTCATCCCGAAAGTCACTTGATAGCCATTTGCTTGCTTCGTCAAGTAACTGTATTCATTGATCGCTTTCCGTGGGGTCGCAACGGTTGAGATAACATGATTTTTGATTAAATATGTTTGCCCAATGACAAGTTGCTCAACACTGAGGGTTTCGCTTAAATCAGCTTCAGCCTCGGGGTTCACTGGTGTCACTTCTGGCGTTGGTGTTGGCGTCGGTGTCGACTCAACTGGTGGTGTTGAATCAACCGGTGGTGTTGGGGCTTGATTGAGTAACGTTAACGTTTCTGGTCGTAACACAATCGTAATTGTATGGTGCATTGTCCCCATAATCGTCATATCCATTTCAAGGTGATCGGTTAAGTTTACAATCGGTAATTGAATCGCTAACGTTGCCTGCTCCCCACTGCCAAGTTGGGTTTGCTGCGTTGGGATTGTCTCCCCATTCATTCGAACGACGACATTACTAATTAATGCGCCTGAATCAAAAGTAAGCGTTAATTGTTTTTGCCCTTGCGTTTCTGTAATTGTACTCAACTTTTGTAAAAAGTTTCCAGCAATTGATGGTTCGGTTGTCCCACCCTTAAAAACTTGTTGTTCAATGCTATAGTACAACACATCACTTTGTTCTAAGTCAGGCTGAGGCGTTTCGGGTAATTCTGGATTTGGCGTCTCAGGAACTTCGACTTCTGGTAATTCTGTTTCTGGTAACTCAGTTTCTGGTAGCTCCGTCTCTGGTAATTCCGTTTCTGGCAACTCAGTTTCCGGTAACTCTGTTTCTGGTAACTCTGTTTCTGGCAGCTCCGGTGTGGCGAGCTCGACGAGTTTCAAAGTTTCAACTTGTAAGAAGATGCGCACTTTGTGTGTCATTGTGCCCATAATCGTCATTTCGAGTTCGATCATTTCCGTTAGGGATGGAATTGAAAATTGCAACGCTAATGTTGAATTCATCCCACTCCCCGTGACGGTTTCACTGAAAGCGACTGGTTCCCCGTTAATGCTGACGTGCAAGTTACTCATTAAACTACCTGAGTGAAAGACGAGTTGTAACGTTTGTTGGTGATCAGCAACGCTTAATTGACTTTCACGTTGTAAAAAGTTCCCCGCTGATGATGGTTCATCACTGTCAGCTTTCAAGACAAGTTGTTCAATTGTATATTCCCCATTTGCGAGTTGTTGCTCGACTTGTAAATGTTCACTGCTTGCGAAAACGTGAACTGGAAGTTGTCCACTCATTAATAGACAGACAAGTAAAATTTTGAGCCATTTGTTCATGCTATTCCTCTTTCCCTTTTATCCGAAATCATTCCGAATAAAAAATTACATTTTTTTAGGAGAAATCACCATTTAGCTGATTTCTCCTCTGATTTTCTGTTTATTTGCGAATTATTTGGCACTCAACTGCCGAATTCGCCCTCTTAAACTGAA
>JBOFQK010000138.1:0-1966 GCA_051660865.1 Culicoidibacterales bacterium
AGAGGCTGACTGTTTGTGCAACGAGTTGCCATGATTCACCTAAACCAGCACCGAGGCTAATGAGCACAACATTCCAAATCAAACTTCCTAATGTTGTATAAAGGATAAAGAGGGGGCAATTCATTTTGGCAATGCCAGCTGGAAGCGAAATGAGACTGCGAATAATTGGGATAAAGCGTCCTAAAAAGACAGCCTTCGTTTCATATTTTTCGAACCAAATAATCGTTTGAGCGACATCACTTTGTTTAAAACCTAAACGTTGTACGAAAGGTAAGGCAAGGATTGTTTCAAGTCGTGCTTGTGTCAAACGAGTACCAATCCAATACAAGATGAGGGCACCAATTACCGCACCAATTGTGGCGGCGCTAGTGACACCAACGATACTTAACTCCGTAGTTGTCGTTAAAAAGCCCCCAAAAGTTAAAATGATTTCGGAAGGGATTGGTGGGAAAATATTTTCAATGGCAATGAGTAACCCAATGCCAAGATAGCCAAAAGTATCAATCAGTTGTAATAAAATTGCGTCCATATTTGCGTCCTTTCACGTGTTGAAGTCTGTTTGAAATGTATCACGTTTTTTTGTTTTGGTCAACAATGAATAATCAAGTGTTAAACGACGTGAAAATATGCTAAAGTAAAAGAGTTGAAACTGACAAATCCACGAAAAAAAGCTGATATTTCACAAAAAATACTGAGAGGAAAATTAGGATGAAAAGAAATTTAGGAATTGAATATTTACGAGTGTATGCGAGCTTAGGCGTGATTGTGATCCATGTTTCAGCACTAGCAATTCGTCAATTAGTCAGTTATGGTCATGAATTTCCGTTATTGCTCGATGTGCTCTCACGTGCAGCAGTACCATTATTTTTTATGATTAGTGGTTATTTACTGCTCAATCCAGCAAAAACGATTACGCTGCCAGTAATGTGGCGAAAAACGAAGCAACGGATTATTTTACCGCTAATTTATTGGTTGGTGATTTATTGGCTATTTAGTCTTTGGTTTTATTGGTGGCGCTTTGAATTTGCAACACCCCTTACGATGAGCAGTGAATTTTTCGTCGGAATTACGACGTATCATTTTTGGTTTTTACCAGTGTTGGCCGGCTATTATTTAGTGACGCCTTGGCTGAACTACCAATTACAAATCAAAAGTGAACGTCATATTTTCGGGATAATTGCTGTAAGTTTGCTGTTTGGCTTGGTGATGCAACTCTTAAGTGCTTGGACGAATGAATTTGGCTTTGAATTATTGAAAAATTTAGGCTTTACTGGTTATTTTCTTTTTGGCTATGTTGTGAAGCAAAAGTGCTGGACAATCCCTAAGCGTTTAGGCCTGATTGGCTATGTCGCTTGTATGAGTTTGACTGGAGTGATTTTTTTATCTACTTACCAAATTTTGAGTCCAATTCAAACAATTAACTTAATCACTGATAATTTCTTTCCATTGATTAGTATTGGAAGTGGCTTGTTATTTGTAAGTTTTGTCCATCAACCGTATCGGCGACGGTGGCTCAATCGGATTATTTTGGCTTTAAGTCCATATACATTTGGCATTTATTTTGTCCATGTGGCGATTTTAAGCTTGCTTGCTAGTTTGGGCGAAGTTGGTTGGTTCCCGATGGTGAGTAATTCACTCGTTTTAACACTAGCGGTGTATCTCATTTCGCTGCTCATCAGCTATTTAATGAAAAAAAGTGAATTCTTTCAACGCTTTGTTTAAAGTGGCGTGATTCAGGCATTCGCTTGCAAAATTATTGGTGGTGAGTGCGTAAATTTTATGTTAAAATAAAAAGGTCCTACATCTTTTTAGTAAATGTAGGTGTACAAACGAAAATAACGAATCGAAAGAGGATGATACATATGAATCTTGTTTATAATCAAGCTGGAATTGGTGATGTTTTATTAGTTAATTTTGATAAAGTAAGTGATAACTTTGCTTTTGAACGTCGTGGAGATGTTGCGCA
>JBOFQK010000139.1:0-1606 GCA_051660865.1 Culicoidibacterales bacterium
TTTATGGATCTGCGTCTGAACTTTCCTTTGAGTGATCAAATCTTAAATTTCAGCAATCAACGGTTTTTGCAACACTTGTTTAGGACAATCAATCATGAGCTTTTAACACAGACGTTAAGCGGATAATAAGGGTAAGCATCAATGTGGCGAAAAGGTTAACTAAAAGTTAGCCTTTTTTTATGAGTAAATATAGCAAGAGCTAAAAATGACGAAAAAACGACTGATTATTACAAGTTACTATTTTTTGTTGAAAAAAACTACTATAATAGAAGCGATGTTAAGGGCAAATATTTAGAAATAAATAGACGCAAAGCTATAGGGGCTAAGGTTGAAAAACGATGCTCGCCAGTTACCGAGTGATTTTTTGAAAAATCATGTGTAGAAGCGGAATTAACAATCATGAAAAAAGGAAGTGACGAAGATGAAAAAAACAACAGTTGGCTTAACCGTCTGTGCAGTACTTGCAAGTGGAATGACCGGAGTGGTGACACTTGCGCAAGAAGTGCTTGATGAACAACAATCCCATCAAGAAACACAAAATGAACAAACAGCAACAAGCCAAAATGCGGATGTCTCAGTGTTTACACTTGAGAACCATCACGATTTTGCGGCGTATCAACAACAGTTTGCGATTAAAGCTGAGCAGATTCAAATTTCAGCGAATAAACCAAACTACGGTGATTTAACGTATGCAGCGATGACGGACGGTGATAAAGCCACATATTGGGCGCCGAGTACTCGCGATGATGTTGAAAAGACAGAAGTAGAATTTACTTTTGATGAACTAGTGACGCTTGATCAAATTACGTATTCAGCACGGCAAAATGTAGCTACTGATTCAGGAGGCTTTCCCCATCAATTTGAAATTTATGGTGCGATGGCCGATGATGCGGAATATACATTAGTTGCAAGCGGCAGTGAAGCAACGGCAACGAAGTCAACAATTGCAATTCAATTTCCAGCGACACAATTTAAAAAGCTTAAATTTAAATTCGTGGAAACATCAACGAAAACAAAATGGGCACATATTGGGGAAATTGCCTTTTATCAGCCTGATGCATTAATGACAACAATGGCAGATTTATTTACGACTCCTGAAAAAAATGTTGTGAATCCAAGCTATGCTGATTTGGAAACTTTAGCGAATTTACTGATTGAAGCAAAAGCCCACCCCTTTGCGGCTGAGTATGTAACGAGTATTACCGATGCACAAGCATTATTGACGCATGAAGCAATTACTGCAACAACAGCAAAAATGCAAGCGTTTAAGCATTATGATAATGCTGCCTATCAAGCACTGTTCAAAATTCCAAGTGAACAAATTGCCAATATTAGTAATAATGCCGGTCATTACAGCAGCCGGGTGCTGACAAATGCAATTGATAATGATGTAAGCACATATTGGGAGACGAATAAAGCGAATACAGCGACGTGGAATAATGAAGTCATTGTCACATTTACCGATGTAGTTGAGTTTAATCGTATCGTCTTTGGCGCACGTCCAGATAAAAAAGGCTTTGCGACAAAATTTGAAATTTATGCTTCACCAACAGTTGAAGGAGAAACATTTGAGTTGTTAGCAACTGGGGAACAAAATGCCGTTACT
>JBOFQK010000140.1:0-1667 GCA_051660865.1 Culicoidibacterales bacterium
CCAATTGTAATCAGTGGCATCCATGGTACAGTAATTAAATACGCTGAAACCGCAACTGCTGCTCCTTCATGGCCTTTATGACCATATTCGCGCCACAGTGATTGTCCCACCGACAAGCAGACGAGTAAGCCATACATGCTCAATGTTCCCCACGTAATGTTTTGGCAAATGTTCCATAACGCTTGCCCAACTGGAGTTGTCATCAAGAACGTTTGATACGCCTCAATTTGTAAACTTTGGACTAAATTTGCGAGTGACGCAATAATAATAATCCCAATTAAGCTCATCATTCCCATTGATATCGCTTTAACATACTTTAAACTTCCGACTTTCATCGCGATTGGACCGACTTTCGTATCCATAAATTGAATAAATTTTTCCATGTGTAATTCTCCTCTCTTTTCTTACTCTTTTATCTTAACGAAAACTGAAACCGCTCTCAAACTTTGTTTTTCCGCTTCAGATAGGAAAAGCATTACTTTGTATCCACTTGGTACAATCACACCAAAAAAACCGCCGAACGCTCCCAAGACCGTTCGGCGGTTATGTTCAAGCTTCCTTTAAGCCATAATAGTCACACATTTTCGCGATGACACACTGCATATCAGTTGTCAGACCAATCAGGCCTTGAGCTTGTAAATCTTCATAACAATATTGGTACAAAACCGCTTGTTGAAATTGTTGCTTTGTTGGTTGCCCCGCAGCTGCTCCAATACTAAATGGCCGTGGATGCGTCCGTTCATAGGCTTGCACGACTTCAAAGTTTGAACCTAACTGCTGAAAATACGCCTGGCATTTTTGTTCGCGCCCTTGCTTGATTGCAACTTTGAGTTTCAACTGTTGGGCGACATCAAATTGTTTATCGAGCATAATTACTTGAGGATATTGGCGCGCTAAATTATGCGTAGAAAAAATCACATCACTCTTTGGCAGTTGTTGTGGAATTTGCCGAATCAAGTCACATTGATCACCAATTTGCGCATAAGTTTGCACACAGCGTTGGATAAATAATCCATTACTATAACTATTCGTCACAATGACACTGACATGCAACTGTTGGGCTTGTCGATTAATTTCAGTTGCTAACATTAATTGTAAATACGTGACAATATACGCACATTCATTTTCGTCAAATTCAAGACCAATTTCACGCAGCGCTCGTTTCGCAATTTCAAATAATAGCTGATGCCGATGTCGCAGTTGTCCTAACAACGGATTCATCGTATAAAAACCTTGCCGTTGCCGTTCACGGGCTAATTGTAAATGACAAAAAAATTGAGCTAATAAATTCGGCGTTGTTTTCGTATATGCATTCAAGGGAATATAAAAACGGGCAAAGGCTTGCGTACTTTTAGCGACTAAGTTTGCATCCAACGCCATCGTTGTGCGTAATTGTTGTTCATATGCTCCAAAGCTTGCAATCGCCATCAATTTAGCGGCAATCATCTCTTTTTGCGCCGCGCTCAGGTGCACTTGCAACAAAGTTTGCAAGTGACTCGCTAATTGGGCTACCACCGCTTCACACTCGCCACTCACTTCGACTTGGCTTCGCGTTGCTCCCTCGGCCATTGCGATGATCACCGCGACCTCAACACTGAGTTCAATTAATGAGAGTGCTTGATATTGTGGCTTTGCGGCGTAAATCACTTCCGCCCAACACCGATACA
>JBOFQK010000141.1:0-1016 GCA_051660865.1 Culicoidibacterales bacterium
TGGTACGATGTCAAGAAATTGGACCAAAAAAATTAAAAATTCTTACAGTTACAGATAAAGCTAATTCGCAATAAGTAACTGTCTTTCAAATTGATTTGGTGTTAAATAATCGATACTTTCATGGATTCGTCGCGTATTATAAAATCCATAATTGTACTCAAAAACAAGCTTCTTGGCATGAGCTAAATTCATGATTCTGAAGCGATATAATTTTTCGCGTTTTAAGCTTGCATGGTACGACTCGATTTTCGCATTGTCATATGGATATCCTGGTGCGCTGTATGAAGCAACGACACCATGTTCTTCCAATAATTTTCGGAAACGTTTCGAGGTATACTGGCTGCCACGATCAGCATGAATCATTTTGATTGTTGGGTAGCGCTCAAGTAATTTCGAGGTGTTTGAACTGACAAATTCATCATCCATTATCGCTGAAACTTCTGAATGTAAGATTTTTCGCGTCATTAAATCCATGAACGTAAGTTGATAGACCCAGCCATCTAGAATCGTATAAATGTACGTCATATCAGTACACACATGCGTGTTGACAGTTGTCACTGCCACATCTTTCAAATAATTGACACAACTATCCTGATCATTTGATTTTGGATGACTTTTATAGCTTTTTTGTGCTCTGATTGAACGAATTTGCAGTTCTTGCATATAATTACTAACCGTTCGAGTCGTAATTTTAACCCCTGATTTTTGTAATATTTTGGCAATTTTTCTTGCACCGTACACTTGATCAGATTCGGTATAAATTGTTTGGATTTGACTACAAATTCCTTGCTTGCCAGCACCACGTCTACTTGTTTTACGATTCAAATTTTCAAAGTATGTTGATTTACTTAACTTCATCACTTTTAATAGCATCACTAGCTTATGTTCGTGACGATACTTCGTGATAAACCATATTTTCTTTTGAATCGTTATTGTTTCTACTTTTTCGAAAATATGGTCACGCACTTTTTTAGGATTTCATTTTCTTCACGTAATTTTGCCATTTCTTTTTGTAA
>JBOFQK010000142.1:0-3103 GCA_051660865.1 Culicoidibacterales bacterium
GCAATGACCGCAATGATTCGAACCGTGGTGGTTTCCGTGGCAACGATCGTGGTGGACGTAACGAAAGTAATTCAAATCACTTCGGGCGTCGTGGTGATGATCGTCCACAACAACGTGAAAACCGTCAGTTTAATGATACAAAACCACGCCCAAATACTGAGCGTTCAAAAAACTCGAATAATAAAAAGTGGTAATCCCATGCGTAAAGGCACTTGTGTCTTTGCGCATTTTTTTGTGATTACTGCGCATTTTTCAACAAGTATTCGCGTGCGTTTTCCGTTATACTTAATTTATTCACTATTTTAAGGAGTTTCATCATGAATTTATCAAAAAAACACGCCTCACTCATAGTCATTTGGGTTATTTATTTAAGTTTTGTCGCCCTTGGCTTACCCGATACTGGTTTTGGTGTTGCTTGGAATGCAATTTGGCCAGAATTTGGCGTTCAGTTAAGTGATGCTGGAATTGTCACTGTCACCATTACCATTGCTTCGATTCTTTCTGGTCTGCTTGCTAATCGCTTGCTCAATCGTTTCGGTACGGGCTTAACAACGGTGTTTTCTTGTCTCTTAACAGGCTTCGCTACGCTCGGTTTTGTCATTAGTCCTAATTTTTTTAGTTTCTTACTTTTTGCCTTTCCGCTTGGATTTGGTGCTGGTGCTGTCGATACTGGCTTAAATGCCTACGTCGCTGAACATTTGTCGGCTAAACATATGAACTGGTTACATGGTGCTTGGGGAATTGGTGCAACTTTCAGTCCAATGATTTTAACCGCTACTATTATCGCAAGCAATTGGCGTGTCGGTTACCTTGGAATTGGCATAATTTTGGTGATCGTTAGTCTCATTGTGTGGTTGAGTCTCCCGCTTTGGCATTCATTAAAGCGTCATCAACCGGCTGTCGAAGCTACAACCTTACAACTGCCACACCGTTCACGCCTAACAGTTGGATTAGCGATTTTAAGCTTTGTTCTTTATGTTGCTGTCGAAGCTGGCCTTGGTCTGTGGCTCAGCGCCTTATTACTCGAAAG
This sequence comes from Culicoidibacterales bacterium, assembly GCA_051660865.1. GTDB lineage: Bacteria > Bacillota_I > Bacilli_A > Culicoidibacterales > ZOR0006 > ZOR0006. The sequence continues at coordinate 1,031 of JBOFQK010000142.1, forward strand.
TCGTGGAGCGACGATTGGCTTAGCTGGTGGCATGGTCAGCGTTTATTTTGGTGCTTTAACGCTTGGGCGTTTCGTATTTGGGAGTTTTGCCGAACACCTTGGTAATCGCAAGGCAATTCGGATTGGATTAACAATTGCAAGCCTTGGAGCTTTTGCATTTTGGCAACAAACATCTTTAGTCTTGGCAAGTGTTGGAATTTTAGCACTCGGCTTTGGCTTTGCGCCAATCTATCCTTCATTGATGCATGAAACAATGCACCGCTTTCCAAAAGCTCAGGCCCAAAAAGTTATTGGTCAACAAGTTGCCTTTTCATACGTATCAATTCTCTTTTTCGTACCCTTATTTGGTATTCTTGCAACAATCACTTGTTTAGAAATTATTCCACTCTTTGCACTAGCAATTATTTTCAGTCTGTGGCTCGTAATTGTTTCACTCGATGCCTTAACACTGCCAAATTAACACAGACAGAAACTGAAATCATCGGGATATTCACTCGAAATCAGCAAAAAAAAACTGCACAAATCCGTGCAGTTTTTTTGCTATCTTTAAGACTGCCAAAGATAACTCGTCATGGAGATACTTCCATACTGGTATTCTTGGTTAAAGACTTCGACATGATCTGTTGGCGTCGTTGCTCCAAGCAGATAGATAAATGGCAAGAAATGTTCCCACGTTGCAAAGACTCGCTTTTGTTCGAACGCTACTTTGGCTAATTGGAAAATCTTCGCATAATTTTGTTGTTGGGTCGCAGCTTGAATTGCTTGATCAAACGCAACTGCTTCGGGATAGCCACTATTTGGCTGTTCCCAATCAACCCGTCCAAGATGATGGACAATATTGCCACTACCAATTAATAACACCTGCTCATCACGCAACGCTCGTAATTGTTGACCTAAAGCAAAACTTGCTTGCAAATCAAGCTGACGATTAATACTCACTTGCAAAGTCGGAATTGTCGCATCAGGATACATATGTGTTAAAACACTCCATGTTCCATGATCAATGCCCCAACTCGTATCAGTGAATGCTGCTAGCCGCTGTTGAATTTCTAACGCTAAGCTCGGACTCCCTTGCACATCATATTTTAGTGCATACAACTCGTCCGGAAACCCATACATGTCATAGACTTGTCGTGGATGTAGTTGATTATTCACAGCAGTTTGTTTTGTATACCAATGCGCTGAAATAACGACGATTGCCCGTGGTTTTGGCAATTTCGCGCCTAATTCACGCCACTTTTTAGTTATTTGATTCTCTTCGATTGCATTCATTGGTGAGCCGTGCCCAACAAAAAGAATTGGCATTTCCATTTCAATCACCACCGTTGCTAAATTTGACAACCATTGCGTTATTGACACTCCGGTCATTGTGAAAAATTATGCTGTTGCTAAATTAAATTGCCAACAAATTCCAAAACGATCAACGAGCATTCCGTACATCGGTCCCCAGAACGTTGGTGCTAATGGCATTTGTACTGTCCCATCGGCTGCAAGGGCTTGGAACCATTTCGTCATTTCTGCGTGATCTGTACCGTTAATTGAGAGACTAATATTATTCCCTACGATAAATTCCATTCCTGGCATCGTATCCGAGAACATTACTTCATTATTTCCCAAAACAAGTTGCGCGTGCATAATCCGCGATTTCATTTCTTCGGGCATTTCCATTCCTTCTTTAGCTGGCGCTTCACCAAAAGTCATGATTTTCGCTGGAACACCAAAGACTTCACTATAGTATTCCACAGCTTCGCGGCAATTACCTGCAAAATTTAAATAGACATTGAGTTTTAACATATTCATTCCTACTTTCTGATTTTTTTAACTGTTAAAGGTATAATCAATTGCTCGTTTAATTTGAGCCATTGGGAATTCGACATGATCGGGAATATTGACACAGCCGACGTTAGCTTTAATTCTTGGATGGGCTTGTGCCACGATTTTTGTTGCTCCAAATCTTCCAAAATGAATTGAGAGATGGCTTTTGACACTCGCTATCGCTACATAAGTTTCCCCGATTTTAAAGGTCGGAATTTTCGTTTTTGGTCCATAATCCATGGTCGCTACTGCTTGCGG